>JAHFUF010000107.1 GCA_023265235.1 Blastocatellia bacterium | reverse complement strand
AAAAATGTCTGTTGAATGAGACATAAGAGTAGTTTCTGGGAAATCTAATGGTAATACTTTTGGGCTTATGGTCCCAAGGATTTTAATACGCAAAACAAAATAACCAGTTGTAACTAGAAAAAATGGCAATCCCATCATCAGATCTTTAGCTAATCGTTTTGGCCAAGATAGCTCTTTGTCAAAGAGTAATATCTCATAACAAAAAAGTATTAATGCCAGTAGCATTGCTACTTCTTTAGTAAATAATGCCAAGCCATAAAAAGCTACACTTATTAGCAACCAAACAATAAAACTCTTGTTGTTATGACTAGTTCTTGCTTTTAGATAAGCAAGTAGGGATGTAAAAATTAGTATTGCTAATAGAGCATTAGCATAGGCAGAAACCCAAGCTACAGACTCAGTTTGTACAGGGTGTACAGCAAAAATACTTGCTGAAATTAAGGCTAGCCAATTTAATTGATTCTCAGTCTTAAAAATGTTTATTTGTCTTAAGCTAGCTAAAACTACTTGATAGGCTAAACCAGTACTTAAAACATGTAGTAGTATAGATGTAAGGTGCCATTTCCAAGGACTAAGACCAGCATACAAATAGTTTACCATTAAGACTAGGCTTAAAATAGGTCTGTAATAAGTAGAGTCACTTCGCTCTGCTTCACTAAGATGTTTTGTTAGGAATGTCCAAAAATCAGAGATAAAGAGGAGTTTTAAATTAGCTAGGCTCCAATCTTCTAAAGTAGGAGCAGCTTTACTAACATGAAATAGGTCATCATAGACAAAATCAAAGCCTAAGGTATTGATAAAACAACAAAATGCTAACAGGGGAGGTATTATCCAAAATAATTTCTGATAGTCTTTGGAAAATTTATAATCCATGAGGTTTGCTTTGTAATTTGTTGGTTTTAAAAAAGGGCAGACAAAAAGGTCTGCCCTACTCACATCTCAATTGTCTCAATTAATTTATTGAGATTGAAACCTTGTTATTTAGCAGGTTTGTTAGCAAAATCACCAGCTTTCACAATAGTAATTTTGTTAGGATCAAGGTGTTTGCGCATAGCATTTAATATTTGTTCTCCGGTTAAGGCACCAATTCTAGTTTCTATTTCTTGGTCATAATTTAAGGTGCGATCAATATATAAATAACGGGCTAGACGGCCAGCTAATTCATTATCTTGAGCGCGACTTACTTGACGAGATTGTAGATAACCAGACTTAGCAGCAGTAATTTCTTCAGCAGTAAACCCATCTTTAAGCATTTTCTCAATTTCTTCTTTGAATGCTACTTC
This sequence comes from Blastocatellia bacterium, assembly GCA_023265235.1. GTDB lineage: Bacteria > Acidobacteriota > Blastocatellia > Chloracidobacteriales > JADJPF01 > JADJPF01. The sequence continues at coordinate 9,196 of JAHFUF010000107.1, read as the reverse complement.
TAATTTTTTAACATTTTCTGGTGCATAGATAGCAAACGCAATAAATGCTCCACTCTTATCTTGAGCATTAGCAAAGAGTTGTGAGCCAACACCATAGCTAAGGCCTTCTTTTTGACGAATACGAGTGGCAAGTCGTGAGTTTAGAAAACCACCGCCTAACATATAATTTCCTAGTACTAATGCTGCATAATCTGGATCGTTGTCTTGGATATTAAGATTCATACCAGCAATAAAGAAAGCATTAGCTTTATCTGGAGTCTCAATGGATTTATTGATTACTTTTGCATCTTGATAAGGGCTGGTAATACGTTGAGGTTGGGTTTTAGACTTCCAGTTACTAAATTTGTCATTAATTATTTGAGTAACTTGTTTATCATCAAAATCACCTACTACTGAAATTTCTGCTTTAGAAGCACCATAAAATTCTTGGTAGAATTTTTTCACGTCTTCTAGTTTTAAGGCTTTTATTTCAGCAATATCTTCATCTGGACTAGAGGCATAACGCACATCACCTTTTGGATAGCTATTCATAGCGCGTTGAAACTCTGTTCGGCCAATAGCATTTGGTTCGCTACGCGATTGTTCAATACTTGATAGTTGTTCTTGGCGTAATTGCTCAAATTCATCAGCATTAAAAGCAGGTTCGCGTAAAACCTCTGCTACTAAATTTAATACTGCAGGTAAGTTTTCACGCGTGGTTTCAATAAATCCTCCTGCTTGAATTGCTCCACCAAAAACAAATGCTCGTGCTTTAAGTTTATCAAACTCCTCTTGAATTTGTTGACGGCTATGTTTGGTTGTTCCGCGCATTAACATTTGTCCAGCAAAGGATCCAGTAGTACTTTGATTTGTTAAACTTTTTTCATCGCCTAAATGAAAAGCTAAAGAAATTTGAACACTATTCCCGCGAGTTTTCTTGGGTAGTAAAGCTAGTTTGATTCCTTCAGTACTGACACGAGCGGTTCGAGAGTCAATATTATTAGGAGAAGGGTCAAAAGCTTCACCTGATGCCATTGCTTCTGCACCTTTGTAGTCTTTCAACATTGCTGCTACATCTGGCACCTCAGGTATATCTGATCTATCTGGTTTAGCCGTAGGAATGAACATACCTAAGGTTCGATTAGAACTCTTTAAATAAGTCGCTGCTACTCTTTTTACATCATCTAAGGTAACTTTCTTAACACGATCTCTATGTAGGAAAAACAATCTCCAATCACCCATAGCTTGAAATTCGCTAAGAGTTAGTCCAACACGATTTGGATCGTTAAGAGTAAGGTCAACTTCTTTGAGTAAAGATAGTTTAGCTCTTTCCAATTCTTCTTGAGTAGGAGGGTCAGTAAGAAAACTTTCAATAGTCTTAAGCATAATGTCTTTTGCTTCGTCTAAAGATTGTTCTTGACGTACTTCTGCTCCAAAAAGGATCATGCTTGGTTCACGTAGTTGGAATGTTCCACCATAGGCAATACTCGCTTTTTTCGTTTCTACTAAAGCTTTTCTTAATCTACCTACGTTAAAATCGCCAAGAATTTGCGATATTACATCTATAGCTGCAAAATCTGGATGAGACCCAGCAGCAGTATGATACATAACACCTGTTAACTGTACATCGCCAGTTCGACGTAGTGTAACAAGTCTTTCACCATCTTGTATTGGTTCAGCCGTATAAGTTTTTTGTAGTGGTCTAGTAGGTTTAGGGATTGATGAAAAATACTTGTCAACAAGCTTTAAGGTTTTTTCTTCGTCGAATTTACCTGCAATTGTTAACACTGAATTATCAGGCTGATAGTAATTGCGATAAAAAGCTTGCAAACGGTCTATTGGCACATTTTCTAGGTCAGCGCGTGCGCCAATAGTAGTGTTACCATAATTGTGCCAGAGAAATGCAGTTGAGAGCATTCTTTCTGTTAATACATTTTGGGGGCTATTTTCACCCTGCTCAAATTCATTACGAACCACAGTCATTTCGCTGTCTAGGTCTTTTCTAGCAATAAAAGAATTGACCATACGATCAGATTCTAAGTCTAAAGCCCATTCTAGGTTTTCATCAGTAGCTTGAAAAGTCTCAAAATAATTGGTGCGATCAAATGATGTTGAACCATTAGGCCGTGTACCATGCTCTGTTAACTCCTTAGGGATATTAGAGTGTTTAGGCGTACCCTTAAATACTAGATGTTCAAGCAAGTGCGCCATTCCTGTTTCACCATAGTTTTCATGACGTGATCCAACCATATAAGTAATATTTACTGTAATAGTTGGTTTAGAAGGGTCGGGAAATAATAATACATGTAAACCATTTTTTAGTTGGTATTCTGTAATTCCCTCTACAGAAGTGACTTTAACCACTCCTTCAGGAATAGTTACAGGTTGTGTAACTCTAGTATTATTGTTAGCTGCTGTTGCCATAATTGGCGTGGTAAACATAGTTGTTGCCAATAACGGCAAAGATAATAACACGCCTGCTTTTCTTATTTTTTTAGACATTAAATTATTGAACCTCCAAAATTTCAAGACTTCAGACTAAATAGGGGAATTCTTTGAAGCTAAATTGTGAATCTGACACTATCTTAAGTATTAAAATCTTGTCAAGATACTAGAGTTAGTTTTTTATTTTGCTAGTACTAAAACGATTTAAAGAATATTTTATTAACATTCAGGTTTTGTTTTTTTTGTAACTTATGGTCAAATAAACAAGTCTTAAAACCTTGTCAGTCTTTAGGAAACTTGCAATTATTGGCAACCTAAATCTAAACAAATTCAATTCAAAAAAAGGGAGGCAAAACATGCGGTATTTTGTTACAGGAGCATCAGGTTTAATAGGTAAACGATTGGTCAAAAAACTGTTGGCACGCAAGGATAGCCTAGTTTATTTTCTTATAAGACAAGAAAGTCAGAACAAAATCGATGGGCTACTTAGCTATTGGAATGTGAGTAAGGAGCGTGCAATACCTGTTTTTGGCGATATACTTTCACCAAACTTAGGTTTGTCTAAAGATGATGTTAAATCTTTGTCAAAAAAGGTAGACCATTTTTTTCATCTCGCCGCAGTTTATGATCTTAAGGCAGATGCTGAAGAACAAATAGCAGTTAATATTAATGGGACTCGTAACACTGTCTCCTTAGCCAATATGATTGGGCTAAAATGTTTTCACCATGTTAGCTCAATTGCAGCAGCAGGTATGTTTGAAGGCATCTTCCGTGAAGATATGTTTGAAGAAGCAGAAAACTTAGGACATCCATATTTTGCCACTAAACACGAATCAGAAAAGATTGTGCGTAAAGAATTTAAGGGTGCCTTTCGTGTCTATCGTCCTGGCTTAGTGGTTGGCGACTCGAAAACAGGTGAAATGGATAAGATCGATGGGCCATATTATTTTTTCAAACTAATACAACGTATTCGCCAATTATTGCCACCTTGGATGCCAACTATCGGTATTGAAGGCGGACGCATTAATATCGTTCCAGTCGATTACGTAGTAGATGCTATGGATTACATAGCACATCTTCCAAAGCTAGATGGTAAATGTTTTCACCTAACAGATCCAGAACCAATGCGTGTTGGCGATGTACTCAACACCTTTGCTCGTGCAGCACATGCACCAACTATGAGCTTACGCATCAATGCTGCTTTGCTTGGGTTTATACCTAAGTCCATCAGTAAGGGTTTAATGGCTTTAGCCCCAATACGTCGTGTTAAAGACGCTGTAATGAATGACCTTGGCTTACCTGATGATATCATTCAGTTTATAAATTACCCAACACGCTTTGACAATCGTGATACTGCTACTGCACTCAAAGGTAGTGGAATTAGCTGTCCACAACTTGAAACCTATGCTGACAAACTTTGGGATTATTGGGAGCGCAACCTAGATCCAGCACTCTCCATTGACAATACATTACGAGGTCAGGTTGCTGGCAAAGTGGTAGTTGTAACAGGCGGTTCTTCTGGTATTGGCTTAGCTACTGTATACAAACTAGCTGAGGCTGGTGCGAAAACTATTATTTGTGGCCGTGACAAAGAAAAACTAGAAGAAGCTAAAAAGGAGCTTAACAACCAAGGTTTAGATGTTATTACTTATGCAGTGGATGTTGCTGATATGTCAGAATGTGACAATTTTGTGAAGCTATTAATGGATAGTCATGGTGGGGTTGATATATTGATCAACAATGCAGGTCGCTCAATTCGTCGTAGTATTGAGTCAAGCTATGATAGATTTCATGACTTTGAGCGGACAATGCAACTTAATTATTTTGGTGCATTACGGTTAACAATGGGGCTACTACCTAAAATGGTTGCACAAAAGCGTGGGCATGTAATTAATATTTCGTCAATTGGTGTTTTAACAAACGCGCCGCGATTCTCCGCTTATGTTGCGTCAAAAGCAGCATTAGGCGCATGGACTCGTTGTGCAGCCTCAGAGTTTGTTGATGTAGGAGTGAAGTTTACAACTGTTAATATGCCGCTAGTCAAAACACCTATGATTGCACCGACCAAGATCTATCAAAATGTTCCTGCTTTATTGCCTGAAGAAGCGGCTAATCTGATAGTTGAGGCAATTGTGTACAAGCCAGTGCGCATTGCAACACGCTTAGGTATTTTTGGTGAAATAATACACGCTTTAGTTCCAAGGGTTGCACAAATTGTAATGAATACTAGTTTCCGTATGTTTCCTGATTCTGATGCTGCAAAAGGAAAGAAGGACGGCGAAAAGAAAGTTGCGCAAATGACAACAGAGCAACTTGCTCTTCAAGAATTATTACGGGGAGTGCATTTTTAACTAAAAGGGCGAACTGTTCGCCCTTACATTAATTAAATTCTTAGTCGCGTTAGCGATATTCGATAATAGCCCAGTCCTTTAGGGCTGGGAACATGATTAAATTTAATTTAACCAATGGCAGGTGTGTCTATAGAGCGTACCTCTGGGATTTGCTGTTCACCTGTCCAGCTATTACCATCAAAAACACGTACATAGACTTTATCTGATGAACCACCTTTGTAAGCTAGATAAAGACGGCCTTGTAGTCGAAATACACTAGGAGGAGCAGAAGTTTCAGCGTCACCAACTGTGCGTTCCTCTGTCCAACGGGTTCCATCCCATCTGCGCCAGAAAATATCTTTTTTACTTTCACCGCGATAGAGAATATAAAGCTCTTTTTTATAAAAAGAAATTGCTGGAGATGTGCTAGAACGAGCATCAGGTAAACGGCTTTCTGATGACCAAGTGCGACCATCAAAGCTACGTAAGTATACGCGAGCGGAGTTTTCTCCTCGATAGGCTACATATAATTCACCACGACCTGCCGCAATAGCTGGGCCAGTGCTAGATTCTGAGTTTGGTACTTTTACTTCTGATGACCAGCTACGGCCATTAAATTCACGTACATAAATATTAGTGCTAGTAACCCCTTTGTAAGCAACATAAAGACGGCTTTGATAAACTGCTAAACTTGGGCTATCGCTTGTACGAGCATCACCAAGTTGAACCTCAGATGACCAAGTATTTCCACGAAATTCACGAATAAATACTTTGTTTGAATTGCGGCCTTTATAAGCCAAATAGACTGTATCATTAAAACGACAAATGGCAGGGGCTAAATCGCTAAGTGCATCTCTTACAGGAATTGGAGCACTCCAGCGAGAACCATTCCAAGACTTAACCAAAATACTTTCGCTATATTCTCCACGATAAGCTAGATAAATTTGGCTGTTATCTGCAAGATCACGTTCATGGTCAAAACGTCCGCGATTTCTTTGGATTGTGGCTGGAAAAGCCAAAGTTTCTAAAAGTAAACAAACTATCGCTAAGGAACAAAAAATGTGTGGTAAAACTTTTTTAATCATTTCTGCCTCCATAAAATTTATTGGCCTTAAAATAACATTGAGCATAATAAAATTAAGTTGTTAAACGGCGGTAAATCCCTGGTAGACGTTCAGGTAAGCTAAGTACATTATCAATAATGGTATAACCTATTTCGCCGTACAAATCACGTAATTGCTCTTCAGACTCTCTATCAATTGTGATGCAGAAGGGGGTGATATTGTTTATTTTGGCTTGACGCAAAGCAATCTTTGTATCTTCACGGGCATAACGAGAATCACCATAGTCATGATCATAGGGGCGACCATCGCTTAAAATAATCAATAACTTAGTACGAGCGTCTTGTTTTTCTAAGCGCGCGGTGGCATGACGAATCGCTGCTCCTAGGCGAGTATTGTTTTGATAAGTAATACCTCCAATGCGTTTAGCTACTTCTTCTGAGTAAAGCTCATTAAAGTCTTTAATTACATAAAACTTAACATTACGGCGACCTTCGCTAGTAAAACCTTGAATTGAGTAGCCATCTCCTACTGCCTCTAATGCTTCACTCATAAGCACTAGCCCCTCTTTTTCTATATCTATAATACGTTGGCCAGGCTTAGAGTAAGGTTGACTAGGATAACGGCTAATAGTTCGAGCAGTTGAACTAGACATATCTAATAGAAAAGAAACTACTACATCACGCTGGCGACGCAGTTTACGTATATAAACACGCTCAGACACTAGACCTGATGAGCGACGATCAATAGCATAGTCAATTAAAGCTTGTAAGTCATAATCTTCACCGTCTAGCTCACCAATTATTTTACGTAAGTTTTCAGGGCGAAGTAGTTGAAACTGATGACGGACAGAAGAAATGATGCCTGAATAACGACCTTTAACACCATCAACAAAACTACGGTTACCAAAAGCGTTACGTCGTTCAATCACCCTACACCAAGCAGTGCGATAGTCTCCTAGGTCGCGATCCCATTCATCATAGAAAAAGGCTTTGTCTCCAAGTTCTAAACCTTGTTCTGGTACATCTGTTTCTGGGTTTAAGCTAGCTAGAATTTCGTCAGCAGGGTTAACAATTGGCTCTAATGAAGGTGACCAATAACTAAAAGGCTCGCTCAGGCTTTTAGAATTGGCACGTTGATTTGGTTGGTTTTCAGACTCTGCTGCTTCGCCTCCAACCTCATTTTCATCTTGTTCAGAATTATTTTCTGCGTCTTTTTCGGACTGTTTTTCTATTTGCTCAGGCTCATTAATTCTTTCTAAAAATTTATAAATTTTTAGTGTCCCTATTAATGTATCGCCAACCATAGAATTAGGCGTTATATAGCGGTCAAAAGTCAGTTCAATTTCTTGTGCTAGGTTAGGATAAAGATCTTTTGCTATAGGTGAAATGCCACCTAAGATTGCTTCCTGAAAAAGCATTTCAAAAGGGATTAAATCGCGAGAAAGTTGGTTAAAATCAGGGCGTGTACTAATTAAACGGTCTTTTACAAAATCTAAGTCTCGTCGTAAACCTCTATACATTTGTCTTAATTTACGGTCAATACGGCCATTTTCTAATGTAGTAAAAATTCGACGAGCCAAGGTAACATTAGGAAAATATTCTAGCGTAGCCAGAAAGTTAGTGCTTGGATTTTTAGGGGGATTTTTAGGATAATTTTGAAAATGTGGTTTGATTTCTAAATTAGCTGCTTCAAGAGTTGGGCAATCATTTGTGTAGGTATCAAATTCTACTTGACCAGCAGCATGTGCTGCTAATGCTTTGTAAAGCTTAAAGTTACTAGCTTCATCTCCAAACTCAGTAATTGCAGCAGGAAGTAGAATTGTCCGACCATCACCAATCTTAAACTCATGTGTTGTTTCAGAAATTGGCTTAATCAACATTTCTTTACCCGTTAGACCTTCAATATAAAGCCTAAGAGTTTGAGAAATTGATTCTAGTGACAGTCCACCTTCACGATTATAGAGGGCTTGTCGGCTACGATTAGACTCTAGGCCATAGTAGGCTTGAGCACGACGATTATCTTTTCCATAAAGCTCTAAGCCGTGTAAAGCCCATTCTCGAAATTGCTCTAGGCTCGCTTGCCTAAGTGCTACAGGGCTAGCCTTAAAGCATTCTACAGCAGAATTGGCACTAGTGTTACTGATTTGTATTACTATATCTAGTACTTGATTTAGAGCATAAGTATTGCGCTGTGTGTCTCCGTAACGTGCTAAAGCAATAAAAATCTTAGGGCTAATTTTTAAGAAGTGATACCCCGTAGCATTACCTTGAGCAACTACTAACAAGCTTAATTCAGTCCAACGCTCAAAAGCTTGTGTGTCGGCTAGGGACAGGATTTTACCTGCTGCACGAAAATATTGTAGTGCTACACCACCGCTTTTATCTAAAAAAGTATAGGTATATTCAAAGAGTTTTGACCAAGCAGGTTGAGTATGTGGAGTTAAAACTTCAGAGATAGAGGTAAAAAATTCTGCTGCTGTACCACCAGAACGATGCACAAATGCAGTAGTTAACTCTAGCATTTGGTTAACTAAGCGATGATCTTGAGATGTAAATAATTGTAAATGATTAATTACCTGAGGGGCAGAACGCAGTAGGTCACAACTATGTTTAACTGAATGTTGAGAGACTTCATAACATAGGTTTAGCACGCGTGCAGTAATAGTAGTGTCGTTAAATCTAGCTAAGATTTCTGGAAATGACTTAAAACAATCTAGAGCTAAACTAGTAGAAAGGGCAGCCTGACGGGAAACAAGTGTCAGACAGCGCAAGAGAAACCCAGGAGCAATAGCGTTTAATATTGGTAAGCTAGTTTGGAAAAACTCGATCGCGGCATCAGGGTTAGTTGAAGCAAGCCTTTTACCAATTTCACCCCAAGCACGTAGTTCACTTTGTCCTAAAACACGAGCTACTTCTGGGACTATCATTAAAAATTCAATGGAAGAGCGTAGGGAAATAGCTGCTAGTGATGTGGTAAGGTCTAATACTAGTAAAATACGATCAGCAGGTATTAAGTGCAGTTTTACCATAATGTTATCTAGGGTCGCACTTGTTATACCTTTGAGGTGTTTTTGTAATGTACTTTTAATTTGTCCGTCCATTTATTTTGCCTGTAGTGGCAATCCTATGTGTTTGTTGCAAGAAAGGGCGAACACATAGGTTCTCGCCCCTACCTTATATTTTCTAGGTTTGGATCAAAACAACTACGGCAACGTGCTTCATATAAATCACTTGCTCCTAATACCACTCGCTCTTTATTAGTTGAAAGACGTTGAGAATAGTTAGCTAGGCTACCACACCTCATACATATGGCATGTGTTTTAGTAATATGTTCAGCAATAGCAAGTAGTTGAGGCATTGGTTCAAAAGGTTTACCCAA
>JAHFUF010000698.1 GCA_023265235.1 Blastocatellia bacterium | reverse complement strand
TAGCATTTAGTGGAAACACTCGGCTAACATCACTAATATTAGTACGGTTAGCAAGGTTAAAAACTTCTGCATAAACAGTGATTTTGAATTGGTCTTTTATAAAAATAGATCGAGAAACACGGAAATCTACCGAGGCAAAGCCAGGCAAACGACCTGCATTACGAGCAATACCATTAGGACGATCGGCTGGTAAAGCAATATCGCCATTACCATCTAAATCTGTACCTACAAGTAGGTTAAAAGGCTGACCAGAGTTTAGTGTAATAATACTAGAAATATCAAAATCTCTTAAAAACCACTTACCTGTACTACCTGTATTAAAAGTGCTAGAGAAAACAAACCTTCCTCGCACATCTTGTAATGAAAGACCTCGCTCAGCACGCAAATTGAGAGGGTTTTGTAACTCTAAGATATCTGTACGTAGTGCATCAACATAGTCATCAATAGTTTTAGAGAGGGTATAGTGTGCAAGCAAGGACAAGCGTTTAGGAAATTTAACAAAAAACGATATGGTGCCAGAGTTATAGTAGCTATCGCCTGAACTTTCAAAAGCCTGTACCTGACCTTTTGTAGGGTCTATACGCCCTGTTATTAAGCTATTTAAAGGATCTCCTGGAATAGGACGTACAACAGGGTTAATATCACGAGCTAAAAAGACATTTAAGCCTCTTACATATTGGTAGTTTACTGTTAGTCCTACCCTATCATTAATTAGGTAATTAATTCCAGTATTGACTTCATGAGCATAACCAGTCTTAAGTGTAGGTGATACTGTAATAGTACGTGTCAATTGAGGAATAAATGGTATTTGAGAAGGCAAAGTAGGGCTATCAGGAAATCTGTGACCTGGCAAACTAAAAGGAATAACAGAAAAAGGAAATACTAAAGTGGGGATTACTACTGTCTTACCATCAAGAAATTGGGCTGATAAAGGGGCAGCATATTGAGTTGTACCTTGATAGATTCCATAGGAGCCAAAGACACTTAGACGTTCCAATTTACTTGGCGTATAAAAGAAAGCAAATCGAGGATTAAACCGCCCTCTATTTGTTGGGGCAAATCTAATTCGTTCCTGATCATATCGCAGCCCGGCTTTAATCAATAAGTTGGGGCGTAGGCGAAAATCATCTTGAATATAAGCTGAGTAGTAATTATAGCCAACAGAGCCACGAGGATCGCCAAACCCTTGCAAAAAAGAACTAGGAAGAGACAAATCTGCTAAAGGGAGTCCTTTAGGAAATCCTGGAATTGCTTGGGGTAAACTATTAGCTAATATTGTTAGGAAAGCTCTTTGTTGTATTGTACGCAGATTAGGATCAAAAGCTTGTTCACTTGAAAGGGCTGGAAGGCCAGGAATCCCAGTAAGTTGAGAAAAATCTAATGGGCTAAATGTTGATATACCACCAAAGGCTACAGGTATAGAGACTTTCTTATTCCCTATGCGAGTAAAAAGAAAATCAAACCCTGTTTTAATTTGATTTTGCCCTCGATTCAAAGAAACATTATTTACTATTTCATAGAATTTGGTTTCTGTGGTTTGAGGTAGGAGCGGATCGCGCCCTAGCGTTATTTGGCCATCGCTAGAAAAAATACTTGCCTGAGGCCCATTAGGATCGGCTGGGCTAACAATCGATTCTAACCTAGAAAGGAGAAACCGAGTTTCATTAGTCAAGTTAAATCGACTACTTACATAAGTATTACTGAGTGCAATAGTATTATCATTGAGGTCTAGTGCTCCAGCAGCCGAACCATCTTTGAGACCGCCAAATGTCTGTAATTGCCCATTGGTATTACCTCCATAACTATAACGTGTACTTAATCTATCGTTTGAAGAAAGTTGGAAATCAAACCGTCCTAAACCTCCAGAAAAAGCTTCACCAAAAGGTGTTGGCCCATTACTAGCTGGCAAGCCTAAACGACGAGCAGCAGAAACAATACTATCTTTAATAGTCACTATGTTATTTTGCTTAAGCGAGAGCCTTTCAAATGAAAGAAAGAAGAAAGCCTTATCCTTCTTAATTGGCCCACCTAAGGTTGTACCAAATTGATATTGTTTAAACTCTGGTTTGAAAGGAGAAAAAGCATCACGTGCACTAATACTATCGTTCCTAATAAAATTGAACACTGTACCATGAAGCTCATTACTACCACCTTTAGTAATAATATTTACTACCCCACCGAGTGCACGGCCAAATTCAGCAGATGAATCAGCAACAATAACTTGGAATTCTTGAACTGCGTCCTGGCTAAAGGTGCTTCTGACACTTCCATTGCCTGTATTGTTATTATCTACCCCATCAATAGTAACATTATTATTGCGGGCACTTTGTCCATTAAAAGATAGTCCTGAACTACGCGACGCTCCTGTTGCTGATACACGATCTAGCCCTACTCCTGCTGTTATCAGAGTAAAACTAAGAAAATCCCTTCGATTAATTGGGAGATTATTAATACTTTCACTATCAATGTTTGTAGCTCGTTCTGTACGACCTTCAGTATTTAGTCTTGCAGCTTCTACTATAACATTATCCTTAATCTCTCCAACTGTTAGGGTAAAATTTAAAACAGCTGTATTACCTACTGTCAACGTAGCTTGACCCAATTTATCACTAAAACCTTCCACAGAAACTATAACCTCGTATTCCCCTGGAGGGAGTTGGCTAAGGGTATATGAGCCATTGTCAGAGGTGATTGTTTCACGAGTTAAATTAGTCTTTTTGCTATGCAATTTAATGGTAGCACCACTAATAACGGATTCCTCACTATCTTGGACTGAGCCTATTAGTGATGAAGAGCCTGAACCACCTGACTGCCCATATACTGACGTACAAAGTAGTAGGCAAGCTATCAAATAAACGCTTTTAACTGACTTTAGAATCGTAGTGGATAATTTCATAATCCTCCCTTATTAACCTCTCAAGTATTAAGCAATTAACGGATACCTGGTACTAAATGACGTAATGGAATGGTTTAGTACTTACACCAAAATTAATTTCTGCTCTAAATTTGATAAAGCAAAACAAACTGATGAAAAAGAATACCCCGTAAAATAATATAGCTTGGAACAGAGAAGGCATTTAAAAAGCGAGAGCGTCGCTTAAACAAAAATAGTTTTTTAACAGATTTTTGAAAGCCTACATTGATTTGAAAACGCAGTTTGTAAAGACACCAAAACCCAATACAACCATTAATGAACAGATAGACTGCTGATTGTG
>JAHFUF010000697.1 GCA_023265235.1 Blastocatellia bacterium | reverse complement strand
TAATATTACCAAATTGAAAAGCACGTTGGGCAGCATAATTAAAGTAAGCGGAAATGCCTAAGCGAGGAATTTCTGGTACTTGCAGAGAAAGTTCTACACCATAAGCACGGCCACGAACAAAAGTACTAGGCAGAAAGTACCGCACATTGGCAAACTCTGTTAACTCAAAAGATTGCTTATCATTTCGATAAAATAAGCTTAATTTTAATACTTGCTTACTTTTTAGTACTTGTGTGACTCCTAGTTCAAATAGGTTACTTTTACTAGGTCTAGGAGGAAAACTAGTTATCCCTGAATCAGGCAAAGCTGTCTGAAATAATTGGCTAGAGAGTAACAAATTCTCAATCGGTGGGGGGGCAAAGAATCTATTATAGGAAAAGAAAACACTAGTAGATTGAGGTTTAATTACATAAGATAGGTTAATTCGTGGGCTTAGCTGATTCTCGCTAGTAACAAGACTATACTGATCGTAACGTAGCCCTAGATTAGCTGTAAATCGTCCAGAAAGTTTAACTTTATCTTGAACATAAAAAGCCAAATTGCCCCCTGTTTCTCTGCCACGAAAGTTAAAACTTGGTATAGGAAAACCTTCTGATTCTTCTTCATTTTTTCCAGCATTGTTATCAATAATAATAGGGTTTCTAGGATCAAAGAAAAAATCTTCTCTTAACCTGTATAAAGTTAGCTCTAAGCCTGTTTTTAATGTGTGCCGAGTGCCAAAAATATGAGTGTAATCACTTCTAAGCCCTGTAGTTATGGTATTTCTTAGCCCAAGAGCTTGAATTGAAACAGTATCACTAGTAGGGATTAATCGACTGCTTGCTAGTCGCTCATAAAGTGATGTTACTAGTAAAGAATTAGCAGAGATTTTACGCTCATAAGTAAGGATTGCTGTTTGTTCTCTAGAACGCTGAAACAAGTCTCGACCATTAATTTCATCCTCTAAAGTATTAGGGATTTCAAAATTAGAACCACTGTTAATTAGTAATAAACGTATGGTATTAGAGAAACCTGGTTTATAGTCAAATTGAGCAAAAGTGCGTAGTCCTTTACCAAAGGAATTAAATTCTTTTTCTTCAGGAGGATTAATAAAACGTTGTGATTGTGAGGCTGCACCATAAAGAAAATAACCAAATTTTTTGGTATGACCACCATATTCAATGCTAGCATTATTTCTTAAAAAATTACCTGCGCCAAAAGAAATGCTACCTTGGTTATTTCCATCAAATCCAGAACGGGTTACAGCATCTACTACGCCACCAAAACGATTACCATATTCTGCTGCAAAGCCTCCAGATAAGACTGTAAAAGACTGAATTACATCAGGAGGAATCCCACCAGCAAAATATTGATGTGGGTTATCAATAAAAGAAACACCATTAACAGAAGTATTTAATGATAATTCATTGCCACGAAAATGAACAAAATTATCATGGCTTGACACTGCATTTGGAGAAATTGCTGAGATAAGATCAGGTAAGTTATTTTTGCGGGCTAAAGGTAAAACATTGATAAAATCAGGATTAGCTACTGATAAGCTAGTACTTTCAGTTTCATCAACTAGTAATCTATCCTTTACTTCTACTACATCTAACGTACTACTAATTTCTAGTTTTAACTCTATAACTAAATTACTGCGAGTGGCCAAAGTAAGTTGTAAAGATTTATTTTGATAATCAGGAACAGAGGCGGTTATTTGGTAATTTCCAGGAGCTAGATTTAGAAAAACAAAGCCCCCATCGTTATTAGAAGCCATTTCTTGTGAATTAGTTAACAAAGGGCTTTCTAGTTTTAGGGTTGCTCCTGCAATTGGAGTCGAAGTTTTGTCTTTCACCACTCCAATAATAGATTGCTGCCCATAAGCAAAAACACTAGGTATTAAAGAAAGAAAAAAAGCTAATAAGCCAAGCATAAGATTATGCTTTAACATAGTATTTCTCCTATTAAGTTAAAATTTTCTATTCAAGGCTACTAAAGATAAATAGCAGATAAAGCAAGCTATAATGCTTAGTAGAGATGTGGGATATTGTTATTAGCTAAATAGGAGAATATGGAGGTGCTCTGGATTGATAATCAAAGGCGTAATTGTTAGCTAGGGTTAAACCATAAACATAATACTTAATAGACGTTGGTGAGCGAGGTAAAATATTTATGGGTAATTTTATCTGATAGATATTTTTAGTTTGTTCTATTGAGCCAATTTGCGAACAAGGGCAATCACCAGAGAGACTTGAAGTAGTTATTTTTAAGTCATTATTAATTAAGTCAAGTTTTAAGGCGGAGACAGTATTATTAAGTAAATCTAGATATATAGAAGTTGCTAAAACATCATCGTTTGGCTTAGGTTTACAACAACAGCTTTCAGAAGGCTTTCCTACACAACAAGACATTGTACAAACAGCAAGGTGTTCTGATTGGCTATCACTATTTAGGACTCTAGTAATGGTAGGAAGGAAAAATAACAGGTTTGATGTCAGCAAAAAGGTTGCTAATAAAATGGTTATAACTTGTTTTATAGTTACAAACACATTTGGGTACTGCATAAAAACTAGTCTTGAGCTTAATTGCTAACATTAATAAGGTTTTGACAAGGTTATATTAATAGGTAAACAAAAACAAGCACTAGGAACTATAGGACTATAGGCTTTTAATTTTCCAAAAATTTGAATTAGGTTAAATTAAGTTTAATTTCTTAAATAAGAAAATCGCGCTTTTTCTAAGCGTACCTTCCTTGACTCCAACTAGATAGCTTCGTTAAGTTTCTAACTTCATCATTAAAATTCTAAAAACTTAAACTTAATTGAGAAAAAAGTAATGATTTTGAGAAAAAAGACGGTTACTGTTGATGTTGGAGGCTGTAAAGTAGGTGGTAGTGCTCCAATAGTAGTTCAATCAATGACTAATACTGATACTGAGGATGCTGACTCAACAGCAAAACAAGTTGCTGAACTAGCTCAAGTAGGTTCTGAACTAGTACGTATTACGGTTAATACTCGTGAAGCCGCCGCAACTGTCCCAGCAATCTTTGAAAAGCTAGACAAAATGAATATCCAAGTACCAATAATTGGAGATTTTCATTTTAATGGCCATTTACTTCTAAAAAAGTACCCTGAATGCGCCAAATTGCTAGCTAAATACCGTATTAATCCGGGTAATGTAGGCTTTGGTCGTAGGCATGATGATAACTTTCGTCAAATGATAGAGGTTGCAGTAGAAAATAATAA
>JAHFUF010000696.1 GCA_023265235.1 Blastocatellia bacterium | reverse complement strand
TATTACCATAGGGATTACAACAGTTTTAGTTTTTAACTCAGGGCAGAGGTCTATCAACTTGTTTTGTAAATGTTGACTAACTAAGACAATGCTTTGAGCATTTTTGCAAATAATATTTATTAATAGCTTTCCTATTGGTAGTTTACAAAGTAGGTTTAATGCTCCTGAATGTTCAACTATTAGATGAGGTTTTTTTAGTAGGAAAGAAACTAAACTACCTATTAATCCTGCTGGCAGTAGCCAATGTGAGCAAATTATATTTGTGTTTTTAGCTAAAAAAAAAGCTTGCCAGAAAAAAGCTATGCAAAAAGGAATAAGTTGTAATTGAGCAAAAACAGAATGTTCTAGTAAAGGTTGTAAGTCTTTAGCTGAATCAAGCAACTGAAACCTATATGGCCAGAAGTAATTAAATCGAATTATTTTTATCTTTCCCCAAGACTCTTTTTCTGGAGAGTTTTGACTAGCTGGGGTAATTACTAGAATTTCATCATAATCAGAGGAAATAGCTTGAGCAAATTCTTTAACAAAACCTCCAGCAAAATCTTCTTTTGAACGAGGAAAAGAACTAGTCAAAATTAGTAGTTTAGACATAGCTATTCGGCTTGTTCTTTATAGTTATTATAGTTAATAGATAGGGGGTTAGATTTACTAGTCACTGTAGGTTTACCAAAATAGTTAATAAAAACCCTTCGTAAATAACCAAGTAAAATAATATAAAAGATTGTTGGGATTGTGATTAGTGGGTTAATATCAGACTTTTCTTTACCATAAATGGTACGTACAGGCACTGTTCCAATATGCATATTTTTTTCTGCTAAGCAAAAAAGTAAACTGTTAAGAAATCCATATCTAGGATAAAGCTGGTCTAGGTCGATTTTTTTTATTGCCTGACTAGTTATAGCTGTATAACCACATTGTGTGTCAATGGTAAAAGGGAGGTTTAAGGCATAACGCATTAAATGGCTAAAGGTAAAATTCCCAATATATCTAAGTTTAGGCATGGCTTTAATACTTTTGTCTAAAAATCGATTTCCTTTAACATAATCATAACCATAGGTAATTAAAGCATTTAGTAAGACAGGTAAGTCCCTAGCATCCATTTGTCCATCACCATCCATTACAACAATAATGTTTGCTCCTAGGGCTAACGCGCTACGATAACCACTAATAGTCGCTGCTCCTACTCCTAAGTTGTTTTTGTGATTAACTATTTGTACTTTTGTTGTTTGAGCTTTAGTAATTGCTTGTAATGAACCATCACTGCTTGCGTCATCAACTACAATTATCCAATCGACAAAGCTTGGGACTTTGGAAATAGTATGGGCAACAAAGTTTTCTTCATTATAGCTAGGGATTACAACAGCAATACTACGCGCTAAATACATTGATTAAAACCTCTGCCAATATCGATAATTTTTATCTTGTGTTTGTTCGTCTAACCAGATACCAAAAATTTGTTTTAATTGATTAGCTTTTTCTGTTTCTTGATCAATTAAGTTGTGTTGTTCTAATGGATCAGTTTTTTGGTTATAAAGTTCAAAGGTGTTGCCTACTATGTCATAAATAAACCGCCAGTCACCGTCTACTATTGCCCAAGCAAAAAAATTACCATCAGGCACATTACGTGGGGTTTCGATAATAATTGGTCGATTAACTACATTTCCTTGGGCAGTTTCTACTAAATCTACTCCAGTATAGCTTTTAGGAGGAAGTTGGCCAGTAAGACGCAAAAAAGTAGGAGCAAAATCTATAGTACTAACGGGAGTGCTTATTCTTTTAGCACCACTACCTGGGTAATATAAAATAACTGGAACATGGGTTTGAACACGGTAAGGGCGGCCATTATGGAATAGTTGACCATGTTCATCAAATTCTTCTCCATGGTCAGCACTAATTACTATTACAGTATTATTGATTAAGCCAGAGCTTTCTAAATATTCAAATAATCGTCCCAAATGTTTATCAGTAAAGTGCAAGTTACTATCATAAACCTCCATTGGTGTTGTAGCTTGGTCTTGTTTGTCTTGTTTATGATATTTTTCTGCTTTGGCGTGTAAGTCGTTATAATGTACCCAAATATAAAAAGGGTTGTTTGCTTGAGTTTTTAGATAGTCAATTGTGTTATCAGTTAATTTTCTAGAGTTCCAATTTCCACCTTCTTCATGCACAATTTGTTGAAACCCTTTTAACATTATAGTTTTATAACTTTCCCAACCTTCTTTTTGTAACCATTTGCTAGTTTCTGGGCTAGTTATAGCTGTTGTTGTGTAACCTTTTTGGGAAAACACCTCTGCTAAAGTAGGGATTTCATCAGAAAACAGAGCTTCACTATAATTTGCTCGTGCAATGCCAGAAAAACTATGACCAGTATTTGTGCCAAGTGAATAACCATTTTCAAATACTAGTGAACGTGCAGCTAACCTATCAATATTTTGGCTCAAGTTTTTAGAATAACCATAAGTGCCTAAATGATCTGCTCTAAGACAATCAATAGTAATAAACAAAACATTTTTAGCAGGAGCATATGAAATAGCCTTTTGGTTAACTTCAGCAAAGTTTGGTAAGGGTTTTGTAAAGTCTCCACCAAAAGAGTTTTCATCTATTTTGTTATTAGCAATATCGATTGCAATTGGGTTATAAGAAGCATCTTTGTCATTATAGTCACCTCCATCAAAAAAACGTGAAAAGCCATCACCATCACCATCACAAACTTTTTGGGCAAAGGTTAAGTAATTTTTTACTACTACACCACGTCGCCAAAAAGATGATTTCATTGCCTGATGCTTAGCAATGGGCTGATGAGCAAAGGTAAACATAAATGCTGGAATAATGGCTAAAATAATATGTTTAGGGGCTAAATTGAAGTTTTGCTGAACTATTAGTAAACCCGCTATAAAACTAGTTGAAATCGCTATTAACCCTAGTGGCACATGAAACATTTCTTGATATCTACCAACAAAAACACGAGAGTCTAACCAATAGATAGACATTGTTAGTAAAACCATAAGCACAAAAAGTACTATTGCCCATTTGCTTTTTACTATTTTGTTAAATTCTTTGCTTTCTAAAAAAACAATTACTAGGGCAAATAAATAGATTAAAAATGAAAGTAAAAACTTGCTATAACCAACTATTGGCCCAAAAGGTACCCCACGCTTGCCTAGACCAATAATTATTTCTTCAAAGGCACTGGCAAATAGATTAGGGAAGAAAAAGGTTAATAAAATAAA
>JAHFUF010000106.1:9206-10576 GCA_023265235.1 Blastocatellia bacterium | reverse complement strand
CTCACTGGCTATAACTACTACGAAACTAGTAACCAAATTATCTCACTAGATAAACTAATCTCTGAAGAAAAATTAGCACTAGGTGTATTAAAAGATATTAAAACCCAATACCAGCAATATCAGCTTAAAGTTAAAACCAAAGATGATCGGATCAAAACGATACAGGACATTCAGGTAAAACAATTAATTGTTCCAACAATATTAAAATACCTCCAGAATTGCCAATCCCCTCTAAATGGTTTAATGAAATTTAACTCAGTAGACATAGCTGGTAGAAATATCAGCCTATCAGGTGAGGCTATAGATAAAGTTCAAACTCTAGCGTTTATCAAGGACTTGTCAGACACAAGAGCGTTTCTTAACCTTAATCCAACTTATGACAGCACTGATTCAGTAAGATGTAAATATAGTCTTACTACTAACTATAGTGGCCCCGTTAGAGGTAATGAAATAGCACTGCCAATTACCAGTAAATCAAGCCAAGCCACTCAAGCCGCTCAAGTGGTTCAAATGATTAATAATAGTAGTAACAGTACAGCTAACAACCCTGTAACTAATAACCCCGTTGCTAGCAATAATACTAAATAGGTATGTATTAACTTAATTAAATAATCAGATAAATAGATAGTCAGATAGCCAGATAATCAGATAGTTTAATCAAATAGTTAGCTTTAGATTAGCTTAGGAGAAATACGAAAATGGATAAATCGACTCAAGACAAAGAGCTTCAAGAGAAACGTCGGGAGAAACGTCAGACTTTAATCATCGCTTTAGTAGTATCAGTAGGGTTAGTTTATCTAACCAATTGGTTTGCTGGCTATTTCTACTTTGATGGGATTAACAATCAAATTAGCTTAAAAGCACAGGATTTGACTACATTACAAGCAGAACATAAAACCCTAGAAATCATCAAAAATAACCTTGAGACTTTAGAGAAAAATTCTGCTAGTTTAGAAGACGAATATAAACAACTGTCACCCTTAATACCTGAAGAAAAAGAACTTCCAAACATTCTTGCTTATTTATACCAAGCAGGAACTAGTAGAAGCCTGCAATTAAGTCATTTTTCTCAAAATGAAAAGATTGCTCGTGAAGGGGCACTTAACCAGATGCCTGTTACAGTATCAGTAGTAGGCACAGATGATAGTGTACTGCGCTATCTTAATGATTTTGTGAGGTTTAATAGAATACTAAACATAGATAGTATAAAAACTACTGAAGAACAGAATCCCAAACGCCCTTGCAAGAGGCTTGATGATGTTTCTACTGAAGAGAATAAGACTGTAAGCGAACAGAAATCAAAAATACCTTGTAATATAACAGCAGAAATTAAGTTTTCTGCATATGTTAGTGATTCTAATAAGGTTATA
>JAHFUF010000106.1:2827-9106 GCA_023265235.1 Blastocatellia bacterium | reverse complement strand
CAAAACCAAAATCAAAACCAAAATATTAGCACTAACACTAACGCTAGCACTAACCCACACAGTACTAGAGCTATCCGTAATAATAATAATAACCGTAACAATAACAGTGCCATTAACAGTAGTAATAATTTCACTCGCAATGAAGCTAGCAAAATTGCACTAACCTCTACAATAGAAAATCTTAATAAAGGGGTTGCGTTGCGTATAGATAATCAGATTAATCCTTTTTGTATTGATAGCAACGTATTGTCCTTAATTACCGATACAGTAGCCTCTCAATATGAAATCCTTCCTGTAGCTCAGAGTGAAACTGATGAAACTAAAGCAATTACATTCTTATATGGTAGCAATATACTAAAAAGTAAGGCAGAAAATTTGCTAACAGTACAGTTTCCTAACCATTTGATTATTTGGCAAGAGTTTGACCAAGAAAGTTTGAAAAAAATTATTAAAACTCACTACTTTGAGGGGTTAGCCTTTGAAGAAAAGGCTGCCCGTATAGTCAGAGAAAAAATATCTCAAATAAAAGAAGAGTTTACCACCAAGGAAAAACCTATTTTAGCATTTGACTATTCAGGAGAAGTTCCCGGCAGAGACGCTAACAAAGCGAGAGAAATTATTAGCAATGTTATTTGTCGTGCTGACCAGATGGGTGCTACAGACATTAATATTAATAACAACCTAGTACTACTCCCTAATGGAGTGGTCAGATCAGAATTACTTATTTGGACTAGAGTTGATGGCGTATTTAAAGAACTTCATCGTGATGAAATGCCCAAAAGTCCCTATGAGGCTATCCCTTTAGTGTTAAAGCTCCTAGCACAACTTAATACTGTAACTCACAAAGAGGAGGTTACAGGCATCATTAAAGCCACCCTGCAATATGGTAAAGAGCTTGTTCCCGTTCAATTAAGAGTCCAATTTATGCCTTGTGGTACAGACCGAGGCATAGGAGTATGTATACGTATCCAAAAGACATTCAATTTTGATTTCAATCTAGAAAGCATTGGTTTATCTGCCTATCAAATAAAATTAATACAACAGTTCGTGATTGAGAGCGTACATGGCTGTACATTTATCTCCGGCTCTATCAACAGAGGAAAAAATTGCACTCTAGTTACACTACTACAAAGTATTCAACGATTTAATAAAGAAAGACAACAAAGTAGGCATATAATATTGCTAGAAGACCCACCAGAATTTATCTTAGACAGTATTAGTCAAATTACGTTACCCAAAGACAAAACGTTTTCTCAAATGCAAAAACATTTACTACGCTACAACCCAGATATTATAGCAATTGGTGAGGTACGCGATGAGGATGATAGTGCCAAAATGGTTTCGGATCTATCAATAATAGGCCATCCAGTGCTTACTACCATCCATGCTGACACAGCCTGTGATGTGCCTTTTAGACTAATTAACCTAGGTGTACCAAGATATAAAATAGCAGAAAGCCTTAATGTGATTATCTCTCAAATACTAGTACGTAAGTGTTGCCAACATTGCACAAAAGAGACAGATGTTTTTCCTGTAATAGAAAAGTTTCATCATTATTTAGATAAGTTAGGGATACCAAGAGACACAGAATTCTTACGTAGTAGTGGTCTTGTTGATGGCAGTAAATGCCGTGAATGTGGCGGTACAGGACTAAAAGGACGGACAGGAGTATTTGAAGTATTGCCTGTTTCTGAGGAAATAAAGGAAATGATTATAAGAGAAAATACTACTAGTTTTCAATTACGTAGACAAGCATTGAAGGAGGGGTTTGAAACAATTTGGCACAATGGGTTAAGAAAAGTGATAGTAGGAGAAATCGCCCTTAGTGAGCTACTAAGACATATCCCTAGACCAACAGAAAGATTAGAGGGGTTGGACATGGTAACAGATTTTAATAGTAGCCAAGAGCTTTCTCTAGATTTTTCTAATTAGGTTATTGATCAATAACCTAACAAAACTTAATTTAATTTATTGATATTAAAAAGTTTAACAAGAACTGAATAAAAATTGAATACAAACTGAATATGAACTAAACAAACTGAATATGAACTAAACGATGTGGGAGATTGATAGGTTATGTATACAACAGCTAAGACAACCAAGACAGCTAAATCCAGACAAAGTACTTTAGCAGAAAAATTATCTGTAACTATATTGCTAGATAGTAAAACTAGTAGCTATGACAAAATAAGCCTGATAGAGAATCTACGCGATGAAATATCGGCAGGCATAGATGTTATTAAAACGATACGTAATACAGCCAAACATACTAGCAATAAAAAGTTTGCTGCTATTCTCAGTAATATTGCTAATGACTTAGACAATGGCCACAACTTTGCAGAAGCGATTAATAAATTTCCAAAAGCGTTCCCTGACTATTATAGAGCATTGATTGGGGCGGCAGAAGCTACTGGGGACTGGACTAGTAGCACTGAAAATGGAGTAGAAAAACCTGGGATCTTAGACTTAATACTAGCTCAATTAAAACGTGATGAGAAAATAAGATCCAAGGTTAAAACCGCGATGGCTTACCCTACATTTATCTTAGGATTTATCTGTCTAGTGTTGCTATTAATTACATTCCTTGTACTGCCTAAGATGCGGGAATTTTTTAGTGCATTAGATATGGAGAAAAACCTTAACCTTGCTAGTAGAGGATTGCTTGCAGTAGGGGATTTTATTGCAGCTTATTACTATTCAATACCTGTTGTACTAACAGCAGCCGTGTTAGCAGGGATCTTCGCTTGGCGAACAGTAGGACGTTCTCTTTGGCAAAAACACTGCTTTGATATTCCTTATCTATTAGGCAAAACAATAAAAAAAATAGTCATAGCAGAAACATTTGCACTCCTAGCAACTCTACTAAAAGCGGGTATTACAGCTAGTGAGGCATTAAGAATCATTATCAAAGCTACCACCAATCCATTTGTGCGAGATGGATTAAAGATAGCCCACGGGCATATACAGAGCGGAAAAAACTTTTCTGAGAATATTAGGGATGCTCACCCAATATTCCAGGAAGAAGCGTTTCAAGTAATTTCCTCTGCTGAGGCAACAGGAAAATTATCTGAACGCCCTTTAACTTATGCCCAAAGTCTGTTTAACAAGGCAGAGGAAGAGATAGATAACCTAATTGCTATTATTCCTAGTGTGATGCTGATTTTTGTAGGATTTATAGTTGCACTTATCGCGATCGGGTTTTACGGATCATTTTTTGGGGCAATCGGTCAACTATCGGGGTATTAACGGGTTAATAGGTTAATGGGTTAATAGATTAATAGGTTTAGAACAGTTTAAGAACTTAGGTTTAATAAGGGGAAACATAAAAATGCTAAATAGTAGCCTCAGAATTGAAAGTGCTAAAACCAGTAAAACCAGCGAGAAAACCAGTAAGGCAGGCAGAAAACAAACAGGGTTTGCATTAATTGATTTACTAATAGTAGTAATAATAATAGGAATAATCTCATCAATTAGCCTATTTAACATCCTCTCATCAAAACGCTCGGCAAATGCAGCCGCTACAGTACAAGCGATGAGAACCATTTCTACTAGTCAGAGTAATTATTCCAGCACCACCGGAAATGGAGAGTATGCTAGCCCTTCAGACTTATTTAGAGAACAGTTTATTGATTCATCCCTAGCAGGAGCTTGTGTCCCTACACCACCAAATGTAGGACAAGTACCAAAATTAGGTTATGTCTACTTTTTTGATGTGAGAAGCGCGAGTGAAGCAGATAACGCTACAGCTAATTATTCTATATCTGCTAGACCAATTTTTGGTGGGGCACTTGGTCGCGGTGGGGATAGAAGCTACTTCATAGATGGTAGTGGAGTAATTAGATTTAATGAGTCTCCAGTAGCTCCATTTGCCGACGAAACTAGCCACCCGCTTAATAGATAAGGGTTGATATAGTAGGTAAGGGTTATGGATGGTAGAGACAAGAAACCCGGATATTTTAACTATTTTGCTATTTTGTTCTTTCATAAGCGTTTATAGGAAAAATCAGTAAAAAGTTTTTAATATTAAAAACTTTGGCACAGTAGTTGATATAAGGGAACAGTAACACCAAAGCAATAAATCAATATTAACTGATTTATTTTATCTGACTGAAAATACAGTAGTTTATTATGCAACAAAGACTAGAAATGGCTAAACCACAAAGAGGAACAACAATGGCAATGGCGATAATGCTTAAAAATAAACATAAAGGGTTTTCACTAATAGAGCTAATAATAGTGCTAGTCATTACTGCGGTGATAGTCTCAACAGTAGCATTTCGCACTAGCGGGGCTATATCAAACATGGGTGTTGAGGCTGTGGTGAGTGAACTTGCCCTAGCCATTTATGAAGCAAAAGAACAAGCGACTACTGGTAACATTGATTTAAGTAAAACTACCTTTAACCTAAATCAAGCTCTTGTTAGGCCACACAATGGAGTAATAGTTACCTCTAGCCCGATACTAGGTAGCAGTAGCAACACCTGCAACGGTGACTGTGATAGCAAAACGGGTGAAACCACCAGTATTTGTATATCAGGAAATAGTTTCTGCTTTGTGCCATCAGCAAGTTTTACCTTTGACAGATTTTCAGGGCGGTTAAATCAATCTCACGCTATTTTCGTTAATAGCAATAAGCGGAAACTGGCTATTTTGATTACTCAGAGTGGAGATCATTATATTGCTGAGCTAATCGGCGACACTTGGAAAACAGAGCGTGATTTACAGAATTTATTTCCTAAACAAACTAATAGCGCGATTAAACAGGGCAGTTAAGACAATAGTAGAAGCAGGAGAAATGGGAGAAAAAAATGATTAATAAAAGTAAATACAGTACTAATAGTAGCAATAATAATAGCGGTACTAACAACTTGAGAACTAATCTAAATAGCTCGTGCGGTTTTACCTTAATGGAAACTGTAATTGCTATAAGTATTTCAATTATTATCTTGGGCGGGATAGTAACCCTAGCTGTTAGAGTAGTGAAAAACGGTAAATTTACTGAAAAGTTGGGCGATACTAATGTTCTATTAACCCAAAAAACCACTGACCTTTTTAATAATACTGTTGGTGAAGTAGCCAAAATTCCAAAAGGTGAAACTAGGGCAGGATCAATTAATCCAGAACAGCCAATAACAGGTTATTTTGATATAACTAATGAGAGTGGTTGTGTAATCAAAAGCAGTAAGAGTTTTCCTGTTCCTATTATTCCTGTAGAGCCAATAGTAGAGCCAACCAAAGGTATCAAAACCAGCAAAACCAGCAACAGAGGGAAGTTTGGCGATCTTGGCGACGATTTAGGAGATTCAGGAGATGGCTCTCCATTAAGCTGTTCTACCAGTACATTCAAAACTCCTAGCAACTCTCTAGAGCCTAAATTCCGTCGTCAATGGGCAGTAGTTAAAGATTTTCCCGCCTTGGGTGATGTAAGTTTTTCAGTAGTAATAGTAGCTATTCAAACTAATCAAATTACAATGTCTAGCATTATTACAAAAAGCGATGGGTTTACTAGTAAATGATTGATTCATAATAGGTTATGTCAATATATTAATTTATGTATGATTGTTTTTAGGGCGGGTTATTATGATAAATAAAGTAAATAAAGTAAATAAAGTAAATAAGGTAAATAGGGCAAACAATAGAGTTAATAGCCTTGATAATGATAAAGGATTTTCTTTATTAGAGCTAATGATAGTTTTAGTTATATCAGCAATCGTCCTTGGCGGGCTAGTAGTGTCGTTTAGAGAGTTTATGCGCATACATCGCCGTCAGGAACGAACTATGCTGATTGAGAGGTCATTACTAGCTACTGAGGTATCATTAAAAGACTCGCTTACTAGTCTTCCAGGGCGAGGACTAGCTACTTCTAGTGGAACACTCTATGGCATCCCGCTATTACCCTTTGCCGGTTCTATCTACGATGGTGTTACTAATAAACCAATTAGACTAGGAATAGTTACACCGTATAGAGTCAATGGAAATGATGCATTTACCCTAGTCTATTCAGATACAACTATCCCTAGATTGCCTATAGATCCACAAGTTACACAGATTGGTACTACTAAGATCATCAGAGTACCATTACCTAGTACTATTGAAATTAAACAAAATGGTTTGGGTTCAATTGGTGGTAATGGTAATAGTGGTAGTACTAACAGTAATACTAACAAAAGTAAAGGTGATTTACCTGTTGATGATAACCCAGACCCAGATCCATCTAGCACTAATAGCACATCATCAGCTATCCCTAGCCCAGAGATGTTTCAAGTTGGGCAATTAATG
>JAHFUF010000106.1:0-2727 GCA_023265235.1 Blastocatellia bacterium | reverse complement strand
ATTGTTGGTGAAAGTGATTCATTATCTATTAGTTATCATTTACGTGATGGCTCTATAGTAGCAACTCCTAATAGCCCAATAGTACCGTGGCTAAACGATGTATTTTCAGTAGATATAGTGACGACTGGTGGTATGGCAGGAACACAAGGTACTGAGTATTTTGATCGTAGTCGCAAAATCAACTTCCCTGTTGTTTCACGTAATCTAGAGTAATTGTAATCAAATATATGAGAGTATTTAGCCCTATAAGTAATAACTATAAACTATATATTAAATTATTAAATGAATTTATTAATGAATTCACTAGACTAACAACTATATATATTAAGGTGGGAGTATGACAGAGACAACAGAGACAAAACGAAAAACTAATGTTCTCAAAACTAATTTCCTGATGACATTTGATGATTTAGCTAAATTCCCAGGGCGTGTTAAAGCTTTAGCAATAATGCTAAGAAGACGGCGTAGCGGTTATGTACTAATAGCTTTACTGTTCTATGTTTTTGTGATCACATTATTAGCATTAATGGATCCAATGCTAGCAACAGCACTAAATCTGAAACACCAATGGGTTCGCGTAGCGATAAACAGGGCGGAACATCTGGCCTGGAGTACATCTAGCCCTGTTAGAGCTAGGCTGGTAGACGAGGCATATAAACGAATTCAAGCGCAATTAGTTGATCATATCGCTAAGAGTAAAGGTTCATCGCCTTATGAATGCCAGGGAGTATTGACACAGCCTGAAACCATTGATCCTGTAGGTGGTAAATTGGATGGTCAGTTTGGTTTATGTCAACCAGAAACGCTGCTAGATGGATTAGTTGGATTAACTGACCAAAGTATAGATTACCTTAGTGTATTTTACCCTGAATACAAAACGCCTCTGACTGGTGAAAATGAGGTGGTTAGACAAGCTATTATTGCTCAGAATGCAAATAGTTATGAGTACAAATTAACCAACACTTACGTTAGTCAACAAACCATTGAAAACAAAAGCTTTAAGACTAAAACTGGAATTAAACGTCAGGAATATTATCACTGGCTAGTGAGAGCGGACATTGAAGCAAAATTAACAAAATTCAGGGGCGTAATCAGAGGTATTATCGTTTACTATGACGTAACACTAAGCAATAATTACTACCCAAATGATTTCGGCGGTGGTGGAAATCTCTGTGATCGTAACGACGATGGCGGCGCACTTTTTCAGTGCCCTGTGGATCTTGATGAATTAGGGTACTGTCACCAAACGTCGTACACCGATAAAAACGGTATTGAATGGATTGCTGGTTCGGGGCCTTGTCCTACTTTTGAGGGTAACGGAGATTGCGGCATCATTGGCGAATGTACAGATCATGGCGTTTATATTAGTTGTCAATTGGGAGGTGGAGGACAGGCTACTACAATAAAAGCTCGCCATACTAGACCACAAATTGGGTGTGCGTCACTAAATTCAGGGCAGTCTGGGAAAATTATCGATAAAGGCGGTTACAATTTTGTACTGACTGTTAGGATTGTAAGTCTTGGGAATACGTATAATTAAATAGTAGACCTCTTGGAAAAACGGTTTAGCCATATTGATTTTATTGAAGTTAGTTTTTGTAAAAAAGGACTTATACAAGAGGTCTATTACACCTTACTGCTTTTTTAAAGAATAACTAAGAAAGATAAGCGTAACGATATTTGACAACTTAATACAACTTTTAATCATGCACACACTGCTTCTGTTATTTTTGTTACTTCAGAAACTGAGGTATCAGTTTGCCCGCTTAATAGCCAATCCAACAATAATTTCATATCTGTGTCTGTAGGAGTTTGTTTTGTAAGATAAAGTGCTTGCAAATACATAATGGATAAGTTTGCCGCAGCTTTTGAACTGGGTTCTCTTTTTCCATATTCCCAAAACTTATAAGCACACAGAGAAACTTTTAGTTTTTTTGCCATTTCAGGCTGAGTAAAACCAAAAGTATGCCTAATAAACCTACAAATATAAGAAAATGTTAATTCCTGTGAATTAGTATCATAGTCAAAAATTAATTTTAACTGAGTCTTTTTATTAGTTTTTCTTTCAGTCATAAAAATGCCTTACTTTTTCTTGCAAAAATTGCAAGAAAAAAACTTGACAATTTACAATATCTTAAATTAGAGTATAGGTAGTATACAAATGTATACTATAAAATTTAACCATTTTAGTTGCGGTACTATATTAATAGTCTTACTACACTCACATGTAAGTATACGCAACTAATCATATTATTAAAAGAGTAATCTTATGTTAAATCTTATCTGTAAACTAATAGTACTAATAATATTAGTCACTTCTGTCGGCCAAGCACAATCATTAGACCGTCCCACAATATATAGAACTGTAAGTTTTAGTGCAACTACGAGGAGTGGCTACCTTTCAGTAATAGATGCACTAACGCTAAAAGAGATTACACGAATTGAGTTTGATGAACCAGGGTACATACTTCAAGTCACTCCTGATCAAAAAAGAGCTTTTATAATAAACTTTTCTGGTGCGCTTAGAACAAAAGGAATAACAGTAATAGATCTTGTAGGAGCACCAAGAAAGGAACTGCTATTTTCAGATATTAATATAGCAGGAATGAAGTTGGGGCCAGATGGTTTATTATGGGTATTACTTCCAGACCAACAACAAATCGCTTTTATCGATCCAGAAACCTTACAAGCTAAAACTCCTATGAGTGCCGGTGGCATACCTAGAGA
>JAHFUF010000695.1 GCA_023265235.1 Blastocatellia bacterium | reverse complement strand
TACATTTGTTTCTATAACTTCATCGTTTGGTAGTGCCTCTATTACTTTGCTGCGCAAAAGATCGGTTGTTTCTTCACAAAAGATAATAAAAGCTTTTTGTGCTGTGTTAGTTGTTGTAGGGTTTTTAACTAGTTTGCGGATTAAATCATCTGCCATTTGTCTAACAAGATCTTCACTAGCCATTATTTCCTCCTACTCTGTCAGCTTGATTTTCTTCAATCGTGTCTACAACCCCAATAATTGCTGCATCAATAGCATAACCTTCTTTGTTTGTAGTTGCTGTAGAAGCTGACCAGCCTTCTTGTACTACTATAACCGTGTCTCCCGAACCAGCATCAACAGCGTCTAAAGCCATAAAAGATTGGCCTTTTAAGTTACCTTCTAGATCTATTGGCTGGACTAACATAATTCGTCCACCAATTAATTCGCTAGCTTTTTGCGTAGCAACTACATTACCAACTACTTTTGCTAATATCATGGTAGAACCACTTTCTTTTCAGGTAAATCAATATTAACTCTATCAACAACCCCAGTAATAGTACAATCTGTAGGTACTTCATTAGGCATAAAAGGGAAAGAGGATTCCTTACCACGACACCAAAAAATTAATTCTCCTGCTCCTGTTCCAACACAGTCTAACGCCACCATAGGCTTACCAGCAGGAGTTCCATCTCCATCTAAAGGTTGGATTAAGAGTAATCGTTGTCCAATAAGCTCAGGATCCTTTATTGTGGCAACGACTGTTCCCATAACTCTTGCTAGTCTCATAAGTATATCTTTATTAGTAAATAATTTGATTTTATATAAATAGAGTTTGTTACGCTAAACTATTGATTTTACAGCAATCAAACTCCTAATGTCCCGCTAGGGACATTTGATAGTAGCCCAGTCCTTTAGGGCTGGGTATTAATTTATGTTTAATTCTTCTGAAAAAGCCTGATATTTTTATCAGAGAAAAAGAAAGAAAGAAAGCCTCTATAGCATAATAGGCATTATAGGGAATAAAGCCTGTAGGGACGAACCTATGTGTTTGCTCTCTTTATGTATGTGTTCGCCCTCTTTATGATTGGTTGATCTAATTACAGTTTTGCAATATTATCTCAATGCTTTTGCCTTAAATATCAACATTTTGTAACATAGCCTCTTCAAGGCTCTACTAAGGCAACTACAAATATTTTGGTATAAGATTAAAAGGATAATAAGCAATACTAAATGGAGCAACGTAAAATGACCAAAGCTAAAGCTGAAGATATAACAATACACTTAACAAATCAGATAGAGCAGAGTACTAGAAAAGAATACCCAACACTTCCAAATACTCCTGGCAAAAGAACGTCAGTGGATCCATCATATACTTACTATGAATATAGGTTTTTAGGTAACTTTATTAGGGATGAGGCAAATAAACATCTTACATTAAATTTGACAGATGGATTAACAGTTGAATTTGAACTAATAGCTGACAGAACTGTTGAGCGTACCATTAATAAGCGTACTATTAATAGGAGTAATCCTTTGTTTCCTAAATCAGCAAACCCCACACATGTTTTCCATTGTGCCAAAATGTTAAATATTTCTAGTACAGAAAAGACAGATTGACCATTAATTATTTAGGGTTGCGGGGTGTTTTACTTAGCAAAAAGGGATTCTTTTCATAGTCTATGATGATTAGGCACTAATTCTAGAGTTAGCTTTTAAGACTTCTTTTTTATGTTAAAAATAGTGTACATAATTTGCCACTAAGTAATATAGATAGTAAAATCAATCCCGCTAATACTATAACTAATAAAGCGTCATATAGTTATAAATATAACCAATATCAAGGACTGATAAATGCCAGCAAAAAAGAAAATAGAAAACACTTCTGAAGTTACTACTAAAACTGTTACAAAAAGAAAATATACTAAGAAAAATACTGAAACTGAAACTCCTACCACTAAACTCGATGCTACTGAGGCCACAGTGATTACAGATAATATAGAGACATCTCCTAGTACAGATATTACAATTCCAATTAAAGATGAAATAAATGAATTAACTGATAATAATGCTGTAGAAATCGCAGAAGTAAATGCTGATGAACCAGATAAAGCTATTGAGTTGTTATCTAGTGATAAAGAACCTACTAGCGATGCTTTGTCTGATAATGATTCAGAAGACAAGAAAAAGAAAAAAGGTAATCGTGGTATTGCTGAAGGTAAACTATTCAGACACTTAGTAAGGATACAAGATGATTTCTATGACAGGGTAATGAAAGATAATATACAAGTAACAGTACACTTAAGTAAGATAAAAGCTACTGGTGTAATAAAATACTATAACAATTTTCATATTTTGTTAGAGAGTAATGGACAAGAGCAATTCATCTATAAACAATCTATTTCTTTTATTTCTGCTCAAAAAACCTTTAAGAAAAACTTTGTTAAACGGGATAAAGTCTTTTTTAATAATAAAGGGCAAGGTAGTAATCAAGCTAATGAAGCTACATTACAAACAACTAACACTGAGTTTAATGATAGAGAAAAGCGTTTTTCTCAAACGCAAGCTGCTACAAATACAGTAGAAAATAGACAAAGACCTTATTTACCAGCTAGTAATCCCCAAACCATTAAACCCAATACTGATAGGAGTACCTTTAGCTCTAACAAACCTGTACTTGAAAAACCCCAATCTCAAGACTTAGAACAAAGGTCATCTACTCAACAAGCTAACTCAACTCCTAATACTTATTCTAGTAATAGTAATAATGAGCCAAGCCAAATTAGTAATAATGAGCCAAATAAGACTGTTAAAGTGTTTCGTATTTCTTCTAGTCCTACTACTAAACCTAAAAAGTGATTCTTAATAGTTAACGATTTTTAGATAGGGAGGTATGATATCAATGTCAAGAATAAACGTAGTACAAATCTGGCAACACAATACTACTAAAGCACAGATTCGTGTCCTAGATATCGCCAATAAAATTATCGTGGCAGAAGAACTAGCTAAGAAAACACCTATTTTTTTAACTACCATTGATTTGGAGCAGAACTATAAAATGGTTAAAGTCGAAACCAACTCACAATAAAATACAGGTTTTGTGCTTTATTATTAACGGTAAACAAAGGCAACAGACCTATCAATACCTTCGCCAATTTGAAAATTGACCTATAAACTAGCGAAATTGAGTCCATATGTTGTGTGTAGTTCAACAGTCTTACACAATATGTAGCCATCAAAATTGGCTTCTAAAATT
>JAHFUF010000105.1 GCA_023265235.1 Blastocatellia bacterium | reverse complement strand
ATCGACATAGGTAAGCCCTCGCGGGCTTTCCCTGTCACACCACCGTACGTACGGGTCCGTATACGGCGGTTCGGTCAGTTGAACAACAATTAGGCAGCTAATTGAGGTAGACCAAGAGACTTAAAGTAAGCAGTAGGAGTGGCGACAAGAACAGCTTTAGACTGACTTAGAGGCCAAGAACCTTTATGGCTACGAGCAGTAGTAAGAGCTAGTTTGTTATTTACTCCTAGTTTAACCAACTGTTTGTGGCGATTAGGTATGGTCTTCCAGCTTGTCCAAATGAAGCTTCTTATTCTTCTCCTTATCCACGAGTCTAGGTCTTTGAGTACTGAAGGCGTTTGGCACAGGTGAAAATAAGCTTTCCATCCTCTTATATACAGTGTTAATCTGTAGAGCATTGACTTAAGGCTTATTCTAGTTGTCCGTTTAGTTAGTTCTCTGACTTTTTGCTTAAACTTCTCTATGGCTTTTGGAGCTATTCTTTTCTTTACCCCGCTTGCCTTTGATGAAAAGCTGTAGCCTAAAAACTTTCTGTCCTTTGGCTTTCCTACTGCACTTTTGGCTGAGTTTACTTTGAGTTTGAGTTTTTGTGTGATGAACTTGCTTATGCTTTCCATCACTCTTTGCCCTGCTTTTTCACTTTTGACGTAGATATTACAGTCATCTGCAAAACGGCAGAACTTGTGTCCTCTTTTCTCTAGTTCTTTATCCAACTCATCCAGCATCAGATTGGAAAGTAAAGGGCTTAACGGTCCTCCCTGGGGTGTTCCTTCTTCAGTTATACTAATTAGTCCATTTTCCATTACTCCAGCATTTAAGAATCCTCTTATTAACTTGAGAACTCTTTTGTCTTCAACCCTTTTGGCTATCTTTGACATCAGTAAGTCGTGGTTTACCCGGTCAAAGAATTTTTCCAGATCTATGTCCACCACTATTTCATAGCCTTCTTTTATGTACTTTTGTGCTTGTTCTATGGCTTGATGTGCTGATCGCCTTGGTCTGAACCCATAACTGTTTGGGGAAAATGTCGCATCCCATTGCTTTTGTAGTACTTGTAGTAGTGCCTGTTGTATAAAGCGATCCATTACTGTGGGAATTCCTAACTTTCTTTTCCCACCGTCTGGTTTGTCTATTTCTACTCGCTTTACTGGTTGTGGCTTATACTTTCCTTCTAGTAATAGTTTACGTATTTCTAGCCAGTTCTCTTTTAGGTAGACAGGTAATTGTTCCACTTTCATTTGGTCTATTCCTGGGCTTCCTTTATTTTCCTTTACTCGCTTTAATGCTTGTATTAAGTTTTCTCTCTTGAGTATTTCCTCCATCAGTTGTTCTGTTGTTGTCGAGCTTTCTGGTTTATGCCTCGCTATAGCAGATTCATTCCCTTGCTGGGAGCTTTTCAGAGCTTCACTCTTAGTTTCTTCCATAAAGGCCAATTTTTGTTGTTGGTTTTTCTGATGCTTGTCTGCCATAAGTTACATTCCTTACTTGCTTCTCCTTTTAATCGCTTTTAGCGAACCGTTCTGGCCTTTGCTGTTGTGAGTCCTCCAGGGTTATTTTTTTTTTCCGGCTCGTTTCGTCCAGCTACTATGCCATCTGCTGACTTCTGTTCTGGGTTCAGTATTCCTCACAGTTTACTCAGTCATCCCGATTTTATTTCGTTATGACACAGAACAGATCTCCCAGGGTAAGTTTGACTACTTTCCACGCACAACCGCCAGATCTACGCTTTGCACTCTTGATGGATATGGGCTTTGCTATGGTCAGCTAGCTTGCCCAGTACTCACGCCTTGTATCTGGTTTTTATTCATCGGCTCGCGCTTTTGCTCCGCACTTCTTTCAGACAATTCCTCACGGTTTTGCCCTTGTGTTTCGCTAACCCTTCACCTCCATCAGGTTGGGTAGAAGACTTTCACTTCCTAGCTGCCAAACGCGCCTGGCACACTGAACCTCTCGGCTCTGAAGAAGCCGAGTTTCTGGGTCGGAAAACGCTGTCTCACGACAGTGAAGAGCTTGAGTATCAGCAAAAGAGGTATTGAGCTTGAGATGTAGCAACCTTAGTTTGCAGTTTATCGCTTATTTCTGATAAATGTTTTAATGCCGTAAGGCTATCAGAGTTGTGGGCAGCGTTTTACCGTTGGCAAAGTCGTCTTACAATCCCTCTACGCGCACATTCCCGCGTCCCGGCGGGTGCTAATGGTAACTTCACAATTACCATACTTACTTTTTATCATATTAGCTTTATTTTGTATACTTATTTTTCTTATTTTATTCGCTTTTTTATCGCCTTTTCAGGCGATTGCTCACTTGACTCGGCTCTAAAGAAGCCGAGATTGCGTTCGCAAAAGAGGGTTCAAGTAAAGCTTCTGTAGCGTGCAAGTTAGCTTTTAATTCTGATACTTGGCTTTCTAGCTCAATTACTTGATTTTGCAGACGTGTATTACGATCTTTTAATATAGTAATACAAGCCCAGGGATTATCTTTATGCCCTTTAGGGTAATTTGTAAAAGTATTACAGTTGGGACAAATCATTTTTACTCCTAAAAACCTTTAGTATTCTTTTTTCTTAAAAGGAACCTCTTTAAGCTTATTGAAAAGCTTTGTAGTAGCTTCAACCATAGCAGGGTTATTAATATCAAAAAACCAAAACTTTTCTAAGTCTCCCAGTCCCATTGACATTTGAGTTGTCCCTTGGGATTTATGTTCTGCCAGTAACAAATTAGCTATGATTTTATAATTTAAGTTATCTTTGTAACCAAACTTTTGTGTTCTATCAAAAACAAAAATGGGAGCATCTTTGTTAACTTTAGTAATAGGATAATCTTCTAGAGCTAAATATTCTTTTTTGGGCTGCTCGTCTTTACTTGATAGCGATGCACCTAAGACTATTGGTTTATTTTTTATTGATAAGCCTTTTACTACTTCTAAGGTTAAAATCGTCGCTCCTTTATGATGGCCATGAGTATCTATTGTAGGTAGGAGTGTAAAAATATAATCATAATCTCCATTAGTAATAATTTCTGATAAACGTTTTTTTACTAAGTCTATGTCCCAAACCCCTTGAAATACTTCTTTAACATCTTGAGTATATTTATGATCTTTTTGCTCTAAAAAATAATAATTTCTTAGCCCAATAATTTTCCCTCCATTCATCATTTCTCTTTTTCGTATAGTAGGTAAATATTCTCGCCCTATTTTTTCTTCTGTTAGTTCTACTCCATAAATCTCTTCTGCTAAAGTTGAGTATTTATAACCCCCTTCCCCATTGGTAATTATTGCTATATCAACTTTTGCTTTTAAGTCATGGGTAAGTTTATAAATTGTTACAGAAAAACCACTTTCATCATCAGGATGAGCAGTAACAATTAGTGCTTTTAAGCTATCTGTTGTACTAGGGGGTTGAGCCAAAACTGATTGAGAAAATTGCATTAATAGCAGAAAAATTAAAAATAAACCATTGACTATAAACAAGCTTTTTTTACTTAACATATTTTTATCACCATTTGCTAAATTTAAGTACCCATTGATTTATCTATGGGCTAAGGTTGATGTTTTACAAGTCATTAATACTCTAAAAGAATATTCATTGAAATAATGCGCTACTCTAGATTAGAATTAAAACAGACGTAACTATAACAAATAACGCTACTTTAAACCCAATGCTATTTATGTTTCTCTAAAAATTTGTAAAACATAAGTAGCTAGAAATGTTATTAACCCCAATATTTCCTCATAAATAAAACCTTAAAAAGTTTTAATAAACCTAGGAAAACTATGTCGCAACCATTTAATAATTCCTCTAGTTCCTCTAACCCCTCTAGTTCCTCTACTTGGGTTTATAACCCAGCAATAGATTTAATCATAGGATGCGGTGCATGGTCAGCACCTTTACTAATATTAGCCAGCCCATTTATTAGTAGTAAGCCACAAACTTTAGCAATGATTTTTTATTTGCTATCTCTAGTTTGTAATTATCCTCATTATATGGCAACAATTTATCGTGCTTATGGTACTAAAGAAGATTTTTCAAAATATAAGTTTTTCACTTTATACCTAACGATTGTACTAATAGTTTTAGGAATATTTGCACATTGGTGGCATCAGGTATTAGCAATAATTTTTACTGTCTTTCTTACTTGGAGTCCTTGGCACTATATGGGTCAAAATTTTGGCCTTTTTATGATGTTTACTCGCAGATCAGCAGTCACAATAAATAAAATTGATCGTACTGCTATTTACTTAGCTTTTTTAGCTTCATATTTAATGCTTTTCTTTGGTTTTCATACAGGCACTTCAACAGATCCTTATGTTTTATCACTAGGAATTCCTGAAGTAATTGGTAAAAGCGCTAGAACTACTTTATTAGCTATGTTTCTACTAACTGGTAGTTATGGTTTGTTTAGCTTAATTCGCCAAGCAGGCTTACGAACAATGCTTGCACCTTTAGTAATATTTTCTACAGAATTTCTTTGGTTTGTTTTACCTACACTGTTACAAGTAACCAACCAAATCAACTATATCCCTCAAGCACGTTATAGCACAGGGGTATTAGCTATTATGCATTCTGCTCAGTATTTATGGATTACTAGTTACTATACGCAAAGAGAAGCTAGGGTAACTACTAATAATTGGAAGCATCTACCCTATTTAATAACTCTTGTAATTGGCGGAATTGCTTTGTTTGTTCCTGGCCCTTGGTTAATTAGTCATCTTTTTAGCTATGATTTTAGTACTAGCTTTCTAGTTTTTACTGCCCTAATTAACATTCATCATTTCCTATTAGATGGAGCAATCTGGAAGTTGCGTGATAATCGTATTGCTGACCTACTAATTAATAGTCAAGAAAAGCTTTCTGAGTCTATCAGTAAACTAGGAGAAGTATTTAGCGGCACTGGCGATCGTATTATGGGCAGTACCCTATCAGCTAGACTAGTTAGAATTGCTATTTCAATTGTATTACTAGTACTTGCTAGTATTGATCAAACTCGATTTTTCCTACTGCTTAATGATACAAACCTCTCTTATTTAACTTATGCTGAAAAGCTAAACCCTAATGATGCAATAGTAAAAACACGGCTAGCACTTGTTAAAGCTAATTCTAATAACCTAGAAGAAACCATTAATGCTTTTAAGTCTGCGTTGACACTTAATCCATATGATTTAGAAAATCAAACTCGTCTAGCACAAATACTAGTAGAAAATCAGCGTTTTGGAGAAGCATATGAGCATTATAAAAAAATGGTAGACTATATTTCACTAGATGCTAATGCTTGGCTTAATTTTGGTATTCTAGCAACACAGTTTAATCATGAAGACGAGGCATATTCCTACTGGCAGAAGGCCATTGAGCTAGACTCTAAACAATCTATTACACACATCTATTTAGCTGATAGTTATTTTCGTAAAACAGAATATTCTAAAGCTATTGGCTATTATGAATCTTTCCTAGCATTAGTTGTAGAACAGTCTATTGAAGAACGTCCTACACCAAAAGAATTGATCCTAGTTGTATTAAAACTAAGTGAGTGTTACGTACAAACCAATTCTCCTGAACGTGCGATTAAATATGCTGAACAAGCACTCTCTATAGCAGAAACGTCTGAGGATAAAGCATTAAACAGTTTTGCATTGATTAAATTAGCTGAACTTATGTCAACATTTGGAGATTTAAATAAGGCTATTTTAGGCTATCAAAAAGCATTAAAACTAGATGCAGAAATACAAGACAATAAAATAGCTGCAATAGATTGGTTTAATTATGGAAAGCTGTTAGTAAAAGCTAATGCTAGTGAATTGCTTGTTTTAGCTTGTTTTCTCAAAGCAGAGTCTCTGCTTAAAGATACGCAAGGAGAAGAACTAGCAGAAATCTCTAAAACACGAGAGATTGTAGAAAAAAACATTGCAATAGAAAAAACAAAAGTTCAGGAAGATTTAGATACTTATTTAAATAGAGCACTTAGCCTAAAGCCATAAAACACAATTGCCACATAAGCTATATTTTTAAGCTTATGTGGCAATTATATTTGACTAAAAATTAATTTTAGTCTGTTAACAACTATTACTTGTTATCTACTATTTATTACTAGCTGTAGCAGATTTACCATGAATTTCTAATTCTTTGAGAATACTGGTTGCTCCTGCCATTCTTTCTGCAAGAAGCAGCACATAACGAATGTCTACACAAATAGTGCGTGATTGGGCTTCATTATAACCATAGTCACTTCCTAAACCTTCATAATTACCATCAAAAGCTACGCCTACCATTTCACCACGACCATTAATTACTGGACTGCCCGAATTACCACCAGTAATATCATTGGTTGTCATAAAAGCTACTGGCATGTCTTTAGTAGCAGCATCATCATAAGGGCCATAGCTTTTAGAAGCGAAAATTTGCTTAATTGATTCTGGAACATCAAAAGGTTCTTTACCTGTATCTTTCTCAATTACACCTTGTAGGGTAGTAAAATATTTATAGTGAACACCATCACGAGGCTTATAGCCTTTTACTTCGCCATAAGTAAACCGAAGTGTGCCATTAGCATCTGGATAAGATAATTCATTCTTTAATGTAGACATTCCATCAATATAGAGTGATCGAAGCCTTGGAAGATTAGTAAAGAAGTTTTGATCTATTTTGCGCGTTTTTTCTATTTCTGTGCTTGTTTCTAATAAGAATTTCAAAGTAACACTTCCATTAGAACGCATATCACTAGCAGATAGGCTAAATAGTTTACCAATGTTATCAGCACTACTAAATTCTTCGACTAATTGACGAGCAAAGTCA
This sequence comes from Blastocatellia bacterium, assembly GCA_023265235.1. Lineage (GTDB taxonomy): Bacteria > Acidobacteriota > Blastocatellia > Chloracidobacteriales > JADJPF01 > JADJPF01. Next base: position 3,809 of record JAHFUF010000105.1, on the reverse strand, counting down.
TTAACTGCGGCTTGACGTGACTCGCCCTGTTTACCAGCAAATCTTTGCTCAATAAAAGATAGTTTTTGTCCTTCAGGAAGATCAAGAGCTTTATTTAAGTACAAACTGATCAGTTTTGCATCTAGCTTAGTGTCTGTATCTTTTAATATATCAGGTAAAGTTTTTTTAACTTGTTCTATTCTAGCATCAGAAAAAACTGGAGAACGTTCTGCTTCGGGCTTTTCTTTATCTAGTGCACGTCCAACAGCTAAAGACACTGTTCTTAAAACCCCTGCATTATTAAGCATACCTCCAACAATAGCACTTCTGAGGTAATTAGCTTTGCGTTCAACATAAAGTTTTTCTAGTTTTGAAAATAAGTCGCCATATTTTGTTTGTAATGCTTGGTCTTGGGCTATTTTTTTCTTAAATTTGTCTTCTTCAGCTTGTTTTTTTTCTATTAATTGTGTGCGTTTAATTCCTTCTAGAGAGCCTTGAAAATTTTTTAAGGCATTGCTTAAGCTAAACCTCTCAGAAGAATAAGCTAATTGTTTAGCAGGGTTTTGCTTACCAGCCTCATCTAATAAATTGATACGAGTTTGTAAAATATCATTTATAAAAGGAAGAAACACATTTTGTTGAAAATCTATTGCATATGAGTCTTGTAGACGGAATGTGCGACCTGGATAACCTAAAATCATAGAAAAATCACCTTCTTTATAACCATTAAGTGATATAGGAAGGAATTTAGAAGGTTTGTAAGGGACATTTCCTGTTGAATAACCAGCAGGTTTACCATCTCCACCAACATAAGCACGTAAAAAAGAATAATCTCCTGTATGACGTGGCCAAAGAAAGTTATCATCATCCCCACCAAAAAACCCTACAGATTTAGGAGGAGCGTAAACCAAGCGAATATCTTTAATAACTTCATAGCCATGAAGCATATATTTAAGCCCAACTATCATTTCTGAAACTTCATATTCTAAAGTTCCATTTTGTTTAGTGGCATTTTCAGCAATTTCTCGACGTTTAGTGTCTATAGCTTTTTGTGTTTCTTCAGGAGACATTTCTGCTTTTACTACAGAGAGTACTTCTTGAGTAACATTTTTTATCTCACGCGCAATAGTTATATTGTAGCCTTTCATAGGAATTTCTTCTGTTTGAGAACTAGCAATATAACCTTTATCTAAATAATTTTTTTCTGTGGTACTAGCTGAAGCAATACCATCAAAAGCAACGTGATGATTAGTGATAATAAGTCCTTGAGAAGAAATAAATGATCCTGTACCAGAACCGCCACCACCTATTCTAACTTTGAAAACAGCATCTTTTAGACTAATTCCATTAGGGTTATAAATTTCTTCTGGTGAAAGTTGTAAGCCTTTTGCTCTCATTTCAGCAATTGGCAGTTTATTAATATCTTGCATTAACCACATTCCCTCATCTGCAAATTGAGTAAAAGGAACTATTAATGCAATAGTCAGGATTATTACTAAACAAAGCAGCTTACGATTCATGAAAAATTATCCTTTGTAAAATTAATATTTTAAGGGATTGACAATCTTTGAATATAGCGAAAAAAATGATTTGTTTCAATAAGTTAACGCCCTTAGCAAACAAAGAGAAAACAAAAACAGATAGTAGATTTAACTCTACTATCTGTTTTCTAGAAAGCAAATTTATCTACTAAGTTGATTAGTAAGTAATACGGAAACCAAGTTGCATTTGGAATGGAATACCAACAGTTGTACCAGCACCAAAACCACTGCCTAAAAGACCAGCAGGTGGAATGTCTTTTAAGTTTACAACTGAACGTGGAGGAGTATTTTTACCTGTTGGAATAGAAGCATTAAGATCGCCTGTGAAATTATTACCAATATTAGCGCGGTTTAAGAGGTTGAAGAATTCAACATAACCTTCAGCCTTTAATTTTTCATTAATCTTAATGGATTTAGTTACACGTAAGTCCATTTGGAAATATGGTACACCGCGACCAGGGTTTACACCTAAGGATCTTCCTGCACTAGAGAAAGTAAAGTTTCCATTACCATCTACGCGAGCAGCATCAGCAAAACGACCATCACCATTAAGATCGCTAGAAATAAAAACTGGGAATGGACGGGCTGATTCAGCTTGGATAATAGAAGAAACTTGGAAACCAAAAGGCATATCAACAATGCCATTGAGTACTACACGATGACGAGCATCTTCCCCTGTACGACCTAAGTCAATTGGGCGGAAAAGGTTGAATGGATTTTCAAAAACATTACCAAAGTCATTACGAGAAGCACCTAATGAAGGGCTACCATAAGCTAAGGTACGGGATAATGTGTAGTTAAAGCCATATTGATACTTAAATCTACCATCACCACCATAACGTTTGTTTACACCAACGGTGAAACCATCATAACGTGAGCGGCTAACAGAAGATGCCATACGTACACGACCAAATACTGGTTGACCAGATTTTTGGAAACTAGCAGTTAATTGGCGTGGATTTGCTACACCAGGCATAGCTATAAAGTTTGGATTAAGTGCGCCAAGACGAGAATTTAACTCTATATTAGCAAACTCATGCAAACCAAGAATATGTATGTATTGTGTTTCTAATACAAAATTCTTGCTAAGCTCATATTGGAAATTAATAGAAGCTTGTTGGGAGTATGGAGTCTTAATGTTGGGATCAATAAAACGCAATTGACCATTACCTGGAACATTTCTTAAATTACCACTTTGTTTTGGTAATGGATCAATACCTAAACGGAAAGGATCAAAATTAGTTACAGCAGTATAGATATCTTGTCCAGCTTGTTGTAGAGCAAAAAATTGAACGTTAGTAAAGATTTGGTCATAGAATAAACCATAACTAGCTCTTACGACAGCTTTACCTTTACCTGTTGGATCGTAAGCAAAACCAATACGTGGACTTACATTATTGGTGTCATCTTGAGGAATAGCACCTTTACCCATTGGTAATAAACCAATTCTACGCAAGGCTTGAACACCACGATTGTTTTCATAGGTACCTCGTTTTGGTTCATAGAAACCATAATCAACATCATAACGAATACCATAATTTAGGGTTAATCTATTATTGATACGGAAGCTATCTTGACCATAAAGAGATAATTGTTTATTAACTTGATCTACACGACTATTGCCATCAGCTAAAGTAACAGCATCAACAAAATCTGAGTTACTAAGTCTGCCACCAATAGCTAAAATAGCACTAGGATCCATGTTAAAGTCAACTTCTGGAGTAGAATTAAAGTCAAAGGTTCCTGCTAGTATAGGAACATAAACAAAGTCAGCACCGAATTTTAAGCTATGTTTTCCTTTAATAAAAGAAATAGCATCTCTGAATTGGAATTTATTTTGGAAAGTTGTTTGTGGTACATTTGGATTACGTCCAAATGCAGCACTTGGGAAAACTAGATATGGAGCATTACTTAAAGCACCAATGCGGTTATCAAATTTGCTAAATTGGAAAGTGAAAACATTAACTGTACTAGAATTAATAGTATAGGTGTCGCTAATTAAAGCTGAACGAAGCTCATTAGTAGTAACAGCAGCAGCAGTAATGTCAGAAGTTTGAGTAACTTGGTCATTGTTTAACTTATTGGTTTGGTGACCATAACGAGCATAGAGTAGGTTTTTGTCACTAAGCTTAAAGTCTACACGAATTTGGAATTGGGTATCACGAAAAGGAGTTGGGACAGTAGACAAAGCAGCAACAGAAGAGATTCCTGGGATTTGACCAGCACGAGCAAACGTATTTAGGATTCCTAATTCTCTGGCAGCATTTGGAGAAACTACAGCAGAAATAT
>JAHFUF010000694.1 GCA_023265235.1 Blastocatellia bacterium | reverse complement strand
ATGTGAATAGTCTTACTATTAGCGATATTGCTAATTGCCGTAATGGGCTAAGAGATATTAATAAAAATGCAAACAGCATGGAAGAAGTTGCTGAAAGAATGGTACGCTATTTTTATGGCCAATTTATTGATAGCCAAACAAATAAGAAAGCTTGCGTACTAGTTCGTATCTACAAAACCATTGCCTACACCGATCTAGATATAAACTTACGCACATTTGCTGATTCATTATTAACAAATTTCCCTAAAGAGAATAGTACTCGTTGTTTAACCTTGCTAGCAACTGCTGGTGAACAGCCTAATTGGAATTTACGAAAGCTTTCGGCTGGACATAAAACCATTCCTTTACCTAGTGAGCTTGTTATAGGTAGACTACCTATGATAGCACAGCTAATCAAACAACTTGGCATAGAAATTAACTCTATAATAAAACCAGATTCTTCGCTTTTAGTAGATATGAGCGAAAAGCTATACAATGTTTTTTTTATAGCTGATGCATTAGGTAGCCCCTATATCCCTGCTCAAAAAGATTTTGTAATCCCTTATGGTATTAAGTCTGTAATAGGGTTTGGCAGTTTATTACCTGGAGGAGATCTTTTAGCTACTATTCTATTCTTACGTACAAGTATTAGCCAAGAAATTGCTGAGCTATTTAAGTCTTTAGCACTAGGGACTAAGACAGCCGTTTTACCTTTTGTTAATGGAAAAATATTTGACTCATAGTATTACCTATAGAGTTAGAGTTTAGTTTTCCTTAAAAATTAAAATTTCTAATACTGCGTGATGTCACCTTAAGCTTTGTGTAAAATAGGTGAACTTTAATATTCATCCAAAACAATATTGATAGGTGACATCAAATTATGAGTAATAAGAAGTTTCGCAAAAAACCTGGCCCAGTAGACCTAAAAAGTAAATTAAAATCAAAAAATATTTCCGAATACGAAATTAGTTATGAGCCTATGGAAGATGAAAGTGTTAAAGCACTTCCTAAGAGCGAACGCGATCATATAAGTCAACTTTATGCTTTAATACAAAAAAGCCCTCAACAAGTTGTCCCAGAATTATTAGACTTAAAAGAAAAACATCCTAATGTCCCTGTGCTAGGTAACTATTTGTATGTTGCTTATATGTTACTTGGAGATGAAGAAAAATCTGACGCAATGATGCTAGAAAACTATCAAAGACACCCTGATTATTTATTTGCCAAATTAACCTACGGACAATACTTACTTAAACAAGAAAATATAGCAGAATTTGAGCAAGTGTTTGAAAACAAGTTTGACTTATTTTCTCTTTATCCAAAAAGAAAGAAATACCATATTGCAGAAGTAATTAGCTTTTGGGGTGTAATTGGGCTTTATTACTGCGGTATAAATAGATGGGATGCCGTAGAGCAAACTTGTCAAGTATTAGAAAACCTTGCACCACATCACGAAGTAACCAAGATTTTAAAAGCTCGACTAACACAAGCTAGACAAATAGTAGATTTTTCTCAAACCATAAATATTGCACATACACTAGCAAATAAATAAGCCTATTATTAATGGGCAGGCTTATGCGTCTACTCTTTTTAGAATCAATAGTTTAGCATAGTAAATTTTATGAACATTTAATTAATATGCGAATTCTTCATACTTCCGATTGGCATTTAGGAACAGCCCTACGAGGTCATCACGATCGTAGAGACGAGTTATTTACTCAAATTGAACGAATTTGCCAGCTAGCAGAACAACACAAGGTAAATTTACTAGTCGCAGCAGGTGATGTTTTTGTTCGTAGAAATATGCTTGAGTCTACAAAACAATTGGCTCAATTGCTTTCACCCTACATTCGTCGTGGCCTAAAAGTGCTGATGTTTCCTGGTAATCACGATGATAAAGAACATTTCTATATGATGCGAGCACTTTTAAGTGTAGAAGAAAAGCAACGAGAACAAATCTATATCATTGACAAAAACGAGCTTGTTACAATTAATGAAGTACAGTTTATTATTGTCCCTTATCCAAACATTCCAGAGCTTCTTGAACCATATAAAATAGAAGCTAGTGGAGCAAAAAACCGCAATGCTGTCTTAAGTAAAGCCTATGCTACTTTGCTAGATTCTTTGCTAGCTAGTTTAGACCCTAATTTACCAGCAGTCCTTTTTGCCCATTTAAGTATTTCTGGGGTAATTAGTCGCAGTGAAAAAGAAGTAAATTATGATGAAGGTATCTTAATGGAACGAACTGCACTGCCTTACGCTCCTAATTTAGCCTATATTGGCCTAGGACACATTCATCAATGCCAAAAAATTCCTCACCGTGTTCCCTGTTATTATAGCGGCAGTATAGAAAGAATGGATATGGGGGAACGTGATGATGAAAAGTTTGTTCTTTTAGTAGATATTCCTAGTAAGGGTGTTGCTAATGTTACTCAAATCCCTTTATCTGTAACCCGTTTTTATGATATTTCCCTCAATGCCTCAGAACTAGAAAACCTACTAGAACTCTACCCTGATCTTGCTCAATCTTTTTTTCGCCTTAACATAGATTGCGAGATTGATGATGAGCCTATTGCCGTTCAGCGACGGGTAAAAGAGCTAGTAGACAAGTTTTCCCTACGTTGTTTAGATGTAGTTTGTATTAGCAACCAACCTATAGTTAGTAAAAGAGATATCACTAAAAGCCCTCAAGATTATGCTAAAACAGTTTTAGACTATCTTTATGAAAAACATTTTGAAGATTCTGACATATTAGCATTAGAAGAAAGAACCAAATTCTTAATGCAGGAGGTAAACAATGCTCTTGCAAAAAATTCAGCTTAAGGGCTTCTTGAGCCATTATGGGCAAAAAAAAGATACAGAGGTTGTCCCTGTAGAAATTGATTTTAGAAAGTCCCCTCTTTGGTTAATTTATGGGCCAAATGGAGCAGGAAAAAGTGCGATTTTTGATGCCATTACTTTTGCACTTTTTAAGGAACATAGAGGTGGAAAAACTAATTTTGAACGACTAATTAATGATAAAGCTGAAAAGGCTGAGGTAAATCTAGAAATTGAACTAAACGGTAAGCAATACCTAATACAACGCACGGTTAGCCGACAAGCACGTACAAAAGTTTGGGGAATGGTGAGGTCTTGGGATGGGCAAGAATGGAAAGCCGAACCAGAAACCACAAATGCAATAGAGGATTGGGTAGCTAAAAACCTCCGAATGAGTTATCAGACTTTCGTTTCTGCGGTAGTTTTACGCCAAGGTGAGTCAGA
>JAHFUF010000104.1 GCA_023265235.1 Blastocatellia bacterium | reverse complement strand
TCAACCCTCTTTTCTTTTAATATTTTCCTTACGTATTTACCGCTTCGCAAAAACTATTTCTCTTCTTTTGCCTCAAACCCTCTTTTCATTAGCCTTTTTTAACTGACCGGGAATTGCTGCCTGTAGCTTGCTATTGGAAACTACTGTGCTGGATTTAGCATTAGGTAAAGTAGATTGTTCAGGGTTAGATTTTTTTACATTATCAGATGTTTGTGTTTTGTTAGTCTTGGTGGGTTCAATACCTGATGACTTTGATGAAGGGTTTGTATTATTGATGTTCATAAGTAAATCTCCTAGTAAAATTTATAGATCCCAAAGAGCCAACTCAATTGCTATACCAAAATACTAGTAAATTTATAAAATTTATAAATTTGATATTTTATTGATTAGAAAGCAGATAATGTTTTAATAAAAGTAACATTCAATTGCCCTCACCATAAAACCTGCCAAAAGTGGCAAGACTTAAGCTGCCAGTTTTGACAACATCTGCCAAAACTGACAAGGTTTACTAGTACTAAACCATTTGAGAAACACCTTAATATCTTTTATTCTTTCTTTTCATCATTTCATCATTTCATCATTTCACTCATAAATCTGGAGAAAACCTAATGTCAAAAGACGATCAAGAAAAGGGAAAATCCCGTAGTTGGCTGTGGTTAGGGCTAGGAGCATTAGCTGGAGCAAGTATTGGTGGGGCTGTCTATGCTTGGAAAAAAACCTCTAATCGCTACAAAGCTCAAGTTAACGGAGGTTTTAAGCTAGCAGGGTTAAAAGAATTAGTAGAAGTTTGGCGTGATCATTGGGGTGTACCTCATATTTATGCCCAAAATGAACATGATTTATTTTATGCCCAAGGGTTTGTTCAAGCTCAAGATCGCTTTTGGCAAATGGAATTACACCGACGTATTGGCCTAGGAAAAACTGCCGCAATCTTTGGGCGTAAAACTTTAGAAATAGATCGTTTTGCTCATCGTGTTGGAATTCCTCGTGCTGCGGCTAATGACTTAACGGCTTTAGATGCCGAATCTGCCGCAGTGCTAGACGCTTATAGTGCTGGTGTTAACGCTTTTATTAAACAAAACAAACTACCAATAGAGTTTTCCCTACTAGGCTTACAACCTGAACCTTGGCGACCTTTAGATACATTAGCTTTTATAAAAACCTTTGCTTGGTCGCTTTCATCTAATTTTGACTTAGAACTTACTCGTGCCCGCTTAGTCAAACGGTTAGGAAGTAGGTTAGCAAGTAAGCTTGAACCTATTTATCCTAAAGGTCAGCCTTTGGTTAGCCCTCCTGGTGCTGATTATGATGGGGCATCAGAACAAATCCTAAAATGCTATGCAGAAAACCTACTAATGCCAATGCTTAGTGAGGGTGGAGGCTCAAATAATTGGGTGATTAGTGGTAGCCGTACTAAAAGCGGGAAGCCACTACTTGCTAATGATCCTCATTTGCCTTTGCAACTACCGGGGTTATGGTATGAAATGCACCTAGATTGTCCAACATTAAAAGCAATTGGAGCAACACTACCAGGAACACCAACAATTGCAATTGGGCATAATGAAAATATTGCTTGGGGTGCAACTGCGGCAATGAGTGACCTTCAAGACCTGTTTATTGAAAAATTCCTCCCTGAACAATCACACCATTATTTCCGCTTAGGACTTTGGCGGGAGGCTGACCTAGTAAAAATCAATATTGTTGTTAAAGGAGAGCCTGACCATCAAGAAGAAGTGTTGGTTACTCATCACGGCCCAGTAATTAGCGATTTACCTATTGTTACCAGTAAACAAGAACAGCATGTTTATAAACTTTCGCTTAAATGGACTGGCTATGAACCAAGTAATTTAATAGGAAGCTTTTTATCACTTAACCGTGCTAAAAATTGGTCAGAGTTTCGCTCTTCATTCCAAAACTGGTCTGCGCCAGGTTTTAATATGGTTTATGCAGACATTCAAGGCAATATTGGTTATCAACTTATTGCTTGCCCGCCAATTAGGAAAACTGGTGGTGGAACTTTGCCTCTAACAGGTTGGGACAGTGAAAATGATTGGCAAGGAACTGTTCCCTATAACGAAATGCCTTCAATGTATAACCCAGACGAAGGCTTAATTATTACTGCTAATAATAAAATTGTTGGTGATGATTATCCCTACCATATTAGTAGCGACTTTGTTAATGGTTACCGTGCTGAACGTATTCGAGAACTTCTTGCTGATAATCATCAAGTGACAGTTGAGGATTGCCGTCAAATCCAAGGAGACTTTACCACTATTGCAGGACGACAATTTGTCAAACTTCTATTAGACAAAGCTATAGTAGAAGACCTTAGCCCACTTGCAGCGCAAGCAATTAAAGAATTTGAAGACTGGCAGGGCGAAGCAACAACCGAAAGTACAGCACAAACCCTCTATCAACTTACACTACAGCATCTACTAGAAAAGGCACTAGGAGGGTTACTAGGAGAAGATTTACATCACTTTTTAGGTCGTTCAGAAGGAACGCTAGCAAAACTAAATTCATTTACTAGCCGTTTTATTCCTACTTTGCTTAAAATGATTGCTGAGGACGATGACACTTTACTTGTAGAACTTCCAAGCCCTAGAACTTGGGCAGAGTTGTTACAAGCTAGTTTTGAACATATAGTGTCACAGCTTTCTAAGCGATTTGGTGCTAATCCTAAGCTTTGGCAATGGAAGAAACTTCACTTTATTACTTTTGAGCATCCTTTTGGTACTGCAAATAGGGCGATGCGCCCACTTTTTAACCGTGGCCCATACCCAATTGGTGGAGATGTTGAAACCCCTGCTCAAATGGCTTTTCCTGCACTTGGTAATGCTCAAGGTGGCTTTGAAGTAACAGGATGGGCAGTATCTTATCGCCAAATTGTTGATTTATCAGACCTAGAAAATTCTTGGATGTGTCCTGCTACAGGTCAATCAGGTTCACCTTTTAGTAAGCATTATGATGATTTAATAAAACTCTGGTTAAATAATGAATTGCACCCAATGCTTTTTGAAAAACAAAGGATTATAGAGTTTTCTGAAGGGAAACTCTTACTACTTCCAACAGAACCTACTCAAGCACAACTTTCTAAAAAAGCAGGAGTATAAACAAATGAGTAAACATAAAGTATTACTTTACAGCTTTAGAGACAATGAAGCTGATGAATATGAAAAACTGGTAATTGCAGCCAACTTACCAATTGAATTAATGGTTTGTCGCAATAAAGAGCAAGCCGCAGATGCTATAGTAGAAGCTGAAATTGTTTTTGCTGTCCATTTGCCACCAGAAGTTTATGCTAAGGCTAAAAACTTAAAATGGATCCAGTCTATGTGGGCAGGCGTAGACAAATTACTTACTGTCTCCTTGCCACAAAACGTTATTATCACTAAACCTTGGGGAGTTTTTGGACAGTATCTTAGTGAGTATGTTTTTGGTTATATCCTTGCCAATAGAATTAAGCTACGCGAGCATATGCAAGCACAAGCCGAACGTGTGTGGCGAGGTCATCAACTTGAGCAAATTAAAAATACTTGTTTAGGAATTGCTGGTGTAGGTGATATTGGTCAAGAAATTGCCCATATTGCTAAGAGTTTTGGTATGCAAACTTGGGGGTTAAATCGTGACGGCCACCCTAATAAGTTTATTGACAAAATGTTTGCAACAAAAGAGCTAGCATCGTTTGTTGCTGGTGTAGATTTCCTAGTGCTAATTTTACCGTCCACAAATGAGACTATTGGAATGTTTAACTCTGAGATATTAGAACGGATAAAACCTTCAGCTCTTTTAATCAACGTTGGACGAGGAGCATTAATCAATGAAGCGGCTTTGGTTGAAGCACTAAAACATAACAAGATTGCTGGTGCAGTCTTAGATGTTTTTACTCAAGAACCTCTCCCAAGTGATCATCCCTTTTGGCAATTACCAAATTGTATTGTCACACCTCATATTGGTGGGCCTAGCCTACCTCTAGATATTACTAAATGTTTTGTGACTAATTTCCATCGTTATTATGAAGGTAAACCACTACTAGGATTGATAGATAAAGAAAAAGGCTATTAGCCCAGTCCTTTAGGGCTGGGCTATTATCAGACGTCACTAACGTGACTAAGAATTAATTTTTTTAGAATCAATATTTTAGTCTAGCCAATTCTAGGAGTATTAAATCTAAAAAATAAAATCTGTGTTAAGAAAATTCGAGTAATGCTCTAATAATATTTTCTTAACTATAGTTTTATTTACATCATTTTCTTTAGTAGCAACCAAAGCTCTAATAGAAAAAGCTCTTAGTGCATCAGAAACTGATAAAGTGGCTTCGGCAGAATCTTTTCTGCCTGTAAAAGGAAACTTGTCTGGCCCTCTTTGACATTGGCTATTGATATTTACTCGGCAAACTTGATTTACCAACACATCTATTAACCTGGCAATTACTTCCGAGTCGTTACCAAAAATACTTACTTGTTGTCCATAGTTAGACTTAACTATATAATCTATTACTTCTTCAATCTCTTCAAATGCAACCACTGGTACAATAGGCCCAAACTGCTCTTCTTGATAAACCTTCATTTTTTCATTTACAGGGTAGAGTACTGCTGGAGAAAATAAGGTTTCATTTACTGTGCCACCACCTTCATTAACTACTTTTGCACCATGTTTTATGGAGTCTTCAACCAACCCTAGTAAATAATCAGTTTTATTTGGCTCTGGTAGCGGGGTAATACTAACATTAGGTTCCCAAGGCATTCCTATTTTTAATTTGTTAACTGCTTGAGTAAAACGCTCTAGGAATTGTGAAACTATATTTTTATGAGCAAAAATTATTTTCAATGCTGTACAGCGTTGGCCATTATAAGACAAACTACCTAGGACACATTCTTTTACAGCATTATCAAGGTCTGCATCTGACAAAATAATTGCTGGATTTTTTGCCTCTAAGCCTAAAATACATCGTAATCGATGTGGATAGGGGTGTTGTCTTTTTAGTATATCAGCCACATGACTTGACCCAATAAAAGCTAGCACATCTATTTTCCCTGATTGCATTAATGGAGAAACAACTGTTTTCCCTTCTCCATAAACGGTATTTACTACCCCTGGAGGAAAACTCTTTTGGAATGCTGTAAGTAAGGGTTGATGTAGTAAGACTCCTAGTTTAGGTGGCTTAAATATAACCGTATTACCCATTATCAAAGCAGGAATTAATGTAGTAAAAGTTTCATTTAGTGGATAGTTGTAAGGTCCCATACAAAGAACTACTCCTAGTGGAGCGCGTCGGATTTGTCCAATAATTCCTTCTTCGATTGAAAATCTAGAATTACTACGATCTAAGTCTTTTAATGCCTCTATTGTGTCCTTAATATAGGCTACTGTACGATCAAATTCTTTTTCTGCATCAGGATAGGTTTTTGCTATTTCCCACATTAATAAATTAACCACACTAGCCTTTTGTTCCTGCATATGACCAATAAAAATTTCTAAGTGCTTAATCCTATCTATGACAGACATTGTTGGCCATTTTCCTTGGCCATGATTATAAGCCTCACTAGCAGCAGTTAATGCAGCCAAAGATTCTTTCTCTGTAAGTAGCGGGTAAGAACCTATTAACTTAGGTGACAAAACCTGGTTATCCCTAACAGAAATAGGAGAAAAAACTTCTTGTTTGTCTCCTGACCAATTGTGTAAAACCCCATTTATTAAATATTCTGTTTGATGAATTGGGGTTTCTATTTTAACTAAAGGAGGTATTTCTGTTTCACTAGGAAAAATGAGTGTGCTTTTGTTTATTGATGACATTTTAAGTTGTTCCTTTTTATTAGTTTTACCACAAATAAAAATCTTTTAATTTAAGGCTAATAAAAACAAGTTTATAAATTATTTGTTGTAGCTATGTTATGGCTAATCGCTCTAATAACGTAGTACCTTTTGCTAAAAAATAATTGAATAACTTTGGCTTTGGTCAGGGCTGTTTAATTGTCTTAGGTTATCTTAAGTCTTAAGCCGCAAAGCGGCGAAATAATTGTAGCCCTGGGCGTAAGCCCTGGGTTTTCAGTAGGTTAGATTTTTAAGCTACGAAGTAGCGAAAGAATAAATAACAAATATTTTTATTCTTTCGCCCCGTTGGGGCTTTGTCTCTATCTCATTGTAAACCCAGGGCTTACGCCCAGGGCTACAATTATTTCGCCCTGTCAGGGCTTTCGGAATTTTGAAAATTAAACAGTTCTGGGCTTTGGTCTTAGGGCTTGAAACTAACCCTTTAGAGATGTTAGGCTTGGCAGTTACGCCATAATTTAATACTTTCTTTTTTTAATATTTAATATAAATAACAAGTTTGGTTGGAGGAATTAATGAGTGCTGAAGTAGCCCTTTCAAAATATGCAGGGTTGGATCGTCAAACCCTAATTGGTATGTATCGAAATATCTATTTATCCCGCCGTATTGATGACAAAGAAATACAATTAAAAAGCCAAAATAAAATCTTTTTTCAAATTAGTGGTGCTGGTCATGAAGCCGTGCTAGTTGCGGCTGGATTGGTCTTAAAACCAGGACATGATTGGTTCTATGCCTATTATCGAGATCGCGCTTTAGCTTTGCAACTGGGGATGACAGCCGAAGAAATGCTTCTATCTGGTGTAGGAGCAGAAGCCGATCCAAGTTCTGGGGGCCGTCAAATGCCTTCTCACTGGGGACATAAAGCACTAAATATAGTTTCAAAATCTAGCCCAACAGGAACTCAATTTCTTCAAGCGGTTGGTTGTGCTGAAGCAGGCCGCTACTACAACTTAAAGGAAGATATTACAGATCGAGCACAGCACTTTAAACAAGACGAAGTTGTTTATGTCTCTACTGGCGATGGTACAACTAGCCAAGGTGAGTTTTTTGAATCCTTAAACACGGCTTGTAACTTAAAACTACCTGTACTCTATTTAGTAGAAGATAATGGCTATGCTATTTCCGTTCCTACAGAGGTACAAACTGCTGGTGGTAGCATTTCAAAACTACTAGTTGGCTATCCTAACCTATTTATAAAAGAAGTAGATGGCACAGATCCAATTGCTAGTTACCAAGTACTTAGAGAAGCTGTTACTTACTGCCGTATGCGTCGCGGCCCAGCACTAGTACATGCTCATGTGGTTAGACCTTACTCCCACTCTTTGTCTGACGAAGAAAAGCTTTATAAACTTTCTTCTGAACGTGAGGAAGAAGAAAAACGTGATCCAATAAAGACTTTTGCTCAGTTTTTATTAAATGAAAAACTACTTACTCAAAAAGAGTTAGACGAGCTAAAAGAAAGTGTTAATGAGGAAGTAGCAAAAGCTGCTGAAGCAGCACTAAACAGCCCTCAACCAGCTAAAGATACGGTTGAGAAATATATTTATTCTCCTGATATTGATCCAACTTCTAAAGAATTTGCTACCGAACCTGAGTTTGCTGGTGGCACCCCTGGTACAGTAGTAGATTTAATTAATTATTGCCTTCGTGATGAAATGGCAAAAGATCCTCGTATTGTGGTTTTTGGCGAAGATGTGGCTGATTGTTCACGCGAAGAAAACCTAGAAAAAGTAAAAGGCAAAGGCGGTGTGTTTAAGGTAACTGCCGGACTACAACGTAAATATGGTAGTGCTCGTGTTTTTAACACTCCTTTAGCTGAAGCAAATATTGTTGGTCGTGCAATTGGAATGGCTACTCGTGGATTAAAACCTGTAGTAGAAATTCAGTTTTTTGACTATATTTGGCCAGCAATGATGCAAATACGTAATGAACTAGCAGTGCTTCGTTGGCGTGCTAACAATGCTTTTTCTTGTCCTGCTGTCTTGCGTGTACCAATTGGTGGTTACTTAAAAGGCGGCGCAGTTTATCATAGTCAATGTGGTGAAGTAGTTTTTACTCATATTCCTGGATTAAGGGTAGTTTTTCCATCTAATGCATTAGATGCTAATGGACTCCTGCGCACAGCTATTCGCTCAGATGATCCAGTTTTATTTTTAGAGCATAAACATCTTTATCGTCAAACTTATAATAAATCAGAATATCCTGGCCCAAACTATATGATTCCTTTTGGCAAACCTAGAGTAGTGCGAGAGGGGAGTGATATGACAATTATTACCTATGGTGCCAATGTCCAACACTCTGTAGTAGCAGCCCGCGAAGCAGCCGAGCAAGGAATTGATGTAGAAATTCTAGACTTGCGTACTTTAAGCCCTTATGACTGGGAAGCAATTGAAAAATCCGTTAAGAAAACCAACAAAGTTTTGGTTGTGCATGAGGATTGTTTGTCTTGGGGTTATGGAGCAGAAATCGCCGCACGTATTGGGTCAGAATTATTTGAATATTTAGATGGGCCAGTATCTAGAGTAGCAGCAATGGACATCTTTGTAGCCTATGCTCCAGAGCTAGAGGAGCGGATTTTGCCACAAATTAGCGATGTGCTAAAAGCAATAAAAGAACTTTATCGCTATTAAGCGTCCTAAATCTTGTGTTTTGACAGAAATGCAAGGCTTATGTTAAATTAGGTTTATCCTAACAAATAACTAGCTCGGCACTAAGGAGGTTTTTTTCGATGCCGATTTACGAATATCAATGTGAGAAATGTGGATTAGTGATTGAGAAAATTCAAAAATTCTCTGATCCTCCACTTAGTAACTGTGAAAAATGTGAGGGAAAAGTAAATAAACTCCTTTCACAATCAAGTTTTATGTTAAAAGGCTCTGGTTGGTATGTAACAGACTATGCAAAAAAACCTACTAGTAGTGAGTCTAAGAATGAAAGCTCTTCAAGCGAAACTAAAACTGAATCCAAAACTGAATCCAAAACTGAATCCAAAACTGAATCTAAAACTGAGTCTAAACCTGAATCTAAAACTGAGTCTAAACCTGAGCCAGTTTCTACTCCAACAACAAGCAATTCTGGTTCAGGTACTCCTGGTGTAAGTACAAACAATTAATTATTAAATATAGATAATTTAATAATTTTTTTGCTCAAACTTAAACTGTTTTATATCTGGCAAAATCTATTTGATTAATATCTAAACCCAATAATAATTATCCAGTCAAAAAATAATTATTATTGGGTTTTGTCTTTATCTAAAATTCTAAAAATCTTACGTAGAGGTAGTATGAGAAAAAGTCTAGTGCTATTTGCTTTATTTGTTATCTTTACCCTAGGAGCGGCTAGTTGTACCACTCCTGAAACCCCTAAAACAACTGAAACCCCTTCAAGTTCGCCCACTCCAGAGGCTTCTCCTGGTGCCAGTGGGCAAACAGAAGTAGGAGGGATAACTCACCCTGATGAAAAACATTTAGCTAACATTAAACAACTCACATTTGGTGGTGAAAATGCTGAAGCTTATTGGAGTAGTGATGGCAAACAAATCACTCTTCAATCAACTCATGGTGACTATAAGTGTGATCAAATCTTTACTATCAGTGCTGATGGGGGAGAAATGAAACTGGTTAGTACAGGAAAAGGCCGTACTACTTGCAGTTATTTTTACCCTGATGGTAAAAAAATTCTTTTTGCTTCAACTCATGGGGCTAAACCTGATTGTCCAGCACCAGCAGATATGTCTCAGGGTTATGTTTGGGCAATTTATCCAGATTATGATATTTACACTGCTAACCCTGATGGTTCTGACTTAAAACCGCTTGCTCAATCTCCTGGTTATGATGCAGAAGCTACCATTTCACCTGATGGTAAAAAAATTGTTTTTACCTCTACTAGAGATGGTGATTTAGACCTTTATGTAATGGATGCTGATGGGTCAAATGTTAAAAGACTTACAAATACTCCTGGTTATGATGGTGGGGCATTCTTTTCACCTGATGGCAAACAAATTGTTTATCGCGCCCGCCATCCAGAAGGCAACGAACTAGCAGAATATCAAACATTACTTAAGAAAAACCTGGTTCGTCCAAGCAAAATGGAAATTTTTATCATGGAGGCTGATGGAAGTGGCCAACGCCAATTAACCACCATTGGCAGTGCTAATTTTGCTCCTTTCTTTACTCCTGATGGGCAAAAAATTATTTTTGCTTCAAACTACGCAGACACAGAAGGCAAAGGCCGTAACTTTGATTTATTTATGGTCAGTGCTGAAGATGGTACTAATATGGAGAGGATTACCTATTCTCCTGGATTTGATGCTTTTCCAATGTTTAGCCCTGATGGTAAAAAGCTTGTTTGGGCTTCAAACCGTAATGGCAAAGTTAAAGGCGAAACTAATGTTTTTGTTGCTGATTGGGTAAACTAATTACTAAACCTAAGGAAATAACTGTAAGGGCGAAACTATGTGTTCGCCCTCTTTGTCTTTATCTTAAGAGGGTAGATATGTCTGCCCTTACTTTTGCGGTTTACTTAACTCTAGCTCTATGGCTTCTAAGACCTGAGAGATTTGATTACGAAACTGGCCTGGGCCAGTGTGGTCTAAAGCTATTTTTAGTTCTTCTTGAGCGTCTTCTAATAAATCAAGTTTGGCTAAAGCTAATCCTAAGTTAAAGCGTGGCCCTGGCTCTCCTGGAGCAAAAAAACAAGCTTTCCGAAATTGTTCAATAGCACCTTCAATATTATCTTGTTTACTAAACAACATCCCTAAGCCATTATGGGGA
>JAHFUF010000693.1 GCA_023265235.1 Blastocatellia bacterium | reverse complement strand
TTGGGTTATCAAGTGTGCTAGTGCTGCACGAGCCACATGAGCACCAGGTTTAGGTTCTCGCCAAGGGAGACTATGTAGGCCGTTTTCCACAGAGGTTTTCATTAATGAATGCCAAGCAGGATGAAATTCTACTTCATCTATTCGATAACCATAGCGATCATGAGTTCGTAGCACTGGTGGGTTATCATTAGCTTGTATTCCTAGTTGGATAGTTTCTGTTTTACCCATTAATTCACCAAAAGCACTAACTTGGTCTAAAGCCCAATCTGCACCTTCTCGTTTTAGTGCATTAACTAAAGTTTTGTCACTAGCAAAAAGGTTGTAATCAGCTAATAAAGGGACTTGATTAATAACCTCATGGGTTTGATGGCTAATATGGCTAGTAAAATGTTTTTCAGGAGTAGACATAGTATTTATCCTTAAAAGCTAGAAATTTATTTTTGTTTGGCAAATTTTAGCGCACTACAGAGCAACAAAAAAGCAAATGCTTAGCAATTTGTTAACAGTTGTTGTTTTAACTTGATTCTAGAGATAAAATTTGTTTCATCCAACTAAAGCTTAAACTAATCTAAAATTTAAGGGGAGTTAAGATGTTAAACAGGCTACTTACCTGCTTACTAATCGTGTTTTTAGCAGGCATCTGCCCAGTAGGTGCTTTTGCAAAAAAGAAACAACCTATGCCAAATAATAATCCAACTGAGAATGAAACAGACACTCGTAAAACAAATAAAATTTTTCCTTTCCCTGTGACGGAAAAAACTTTATCTAATGGGTTAAAAATAATTGTTGTTCCAACAGGGTTTCCTAATTTAGTATCAATACAAATTCCTGTTCAAACAGGTTCACGTAATGAAATTGAGCCTGGAAAATCAGGATTTGCACATTTCTTTGAACATATAATGTTTCGTGGCACAAAAGCCTATCCAGCTAAAGATTATCAAGCTATTTTGACTAAAATTGGTGCCAGGCAAAATGCTTATACTACAGACGATTTCACTAATTACCATACTACTTTTGCTAAAGATGATTTAGATATAATGCTAAAGATCGAAGCAGATCGTTTTATGAACCTAGAATATTCAGAGGAAGACTTTAAGACCGAAGCAAGGGCTGTTTTAGGTGAGTACAACAAAAATAGTGCATCTCCTCTAAATAAACTAGATGAAGTTCAACGAGATAACGCTTTTAGTACTCATACTTATAAACATACTACAATGGGCTTTTTACGAGACATTGAAAATATGCCAAATCAATTTGCTTATTCACGACAGTTTTTTGATCGTTGGTATCGTCCTGAATATACAACAATTATTGTTGCTGGTGATGTAGTACCAGAAAAAGCAATTGAGTTAGTAGAAAAATATTGGAGCAATTGGCAACCTGGTAAATATCGTATTGAAATTCCAACTGAACCACCTTCTAAAGGGGCAGTTTATGCCCATGTTCCTTGGGCAACACAAACCCTACCTTATGTGTCAGTAGGTTTTCGTTCTCCAGGTTTTTCAGAGAAAAATAAAGAGTTTGTTGCACTAGATTTACTTTTAGATCTTTATTTTGGACCTACTTCAGATCTTTATCGCCGTTTGGTTCAACAGGAACAAAAAGTAGATCAATTTTTCCCTGATTTACCTCAACATACCGATCCTACAATAGCTACTATCTATGGGCGTTTGAAAAAGCAAGAAGATGCAATGTATATTCGTGATTTAATTCTAGAAACCTTTGCTACTGCTCGTGCTAATCAAATTTCACCTGAAAGATTGGCTGCTGGTATATCTAATGGTCGTTATGGTTTTGCTAGAGCTTTTGATAATACAGATAGAATAGCTGGTACTTTGGCTAGATTTGTACGTTTTCGCCGCTCTGTAGATACACTTAACAACCTCTTTGATCTCTATCAACAAGTCACACCTGCTGATTTACAAGAGGTAGCTAAAAAGTACTTTACAGATGACAATTTAGTTATTGCTACTCTATCTAAAGATCCAATGCCTGCTGATATTGGTAAACCACCTACAGTTGCTACTTATGAAGCAAAAGTAACTCCTAAAGGCGGCGCAGACCTAAATGTTCTTTTACAAAAAACTGCAAGCCCACAACTAAACGTTAAATTGCTATTTTCTGTTGGTTCTGCTTATGATCCAGTAGGAAAAGAAGGGCTTTCTGCTCTAGCCGCAACAATGATTAGTGAAGCTGGAAGCAAGGAAAAATCTATTGATGAAATAAATAAAGCTTTTTATCCAATAGCTGCTAGCTTTAGTGCCCAAGTGGATAAAGAGATGACTACCTTTACAGGTAGAGTACATCGTGACAACCTAGAAACTTTTGTAAGTCTTGCTCTTAAACAATTGACTGAGCCAGGTTTTCGCGAAGAAGATTTTAAACGTCTAAAAGAACAACAACTAAATGCTCTTATGGAAGACCTTCGCGCTAGTAATGAAGAGGAACTAGGCAAAGAACGTTTACAACAAAATATCTTTGCTGGTACTCCTTATGGTCATCCTGTATTAGGTACGGTTACTGGACTAGAAGCAATTACTCTAGATGATGTAAAGAATTTTGTACGTAGCTCTTATACAAAATCTAATTTGATGGTTGGTCTTTCAGGAAATGTTCCAGATGAATTTGTTAAACGCCTTAATATAGAGATGTCTGGTTTGATAGCTGGCCCAGCACCAGTAATTTCAACTACTGTAAAAGGACGTATGCCACAAGGTATTGAAGTTGAAATTATTGAAAAAGAAACTCTTGCTACAGCAATATCTTTTGGTTTTCCAATAGAAGTAAATCGCTCACACCCAGACTTTGCTGCTCTTTGGCTGGCTCGCGCATGGCTAGGGGAGCATCGCTCTTCAGTTAGTCATCTTTATGGACGAATTCGTGAAATTCGTGGTATGAATTATGGTGATTATGCTTATATAGAGGCTTTCCCTCGTGGCATGTTCCAATTTTTCCCAGATGCTAATATTGCTCGACGCGCACAAATCTTTGAGATTTGGATTAGACCTGTAGTTCCTACTAATGCTCATTTTGCTTTGCGCGTTGCAACACATGAATTAGAAAAATTAGTAGAAACTGGGTTGTCACAAAAAGAATTTGAAGCTATTCGTGAATATTTAATGAAAAATGTTTTTGTAATGACTGCTACTCAAGATCAGCAATTAGGTTATGCACTAGATAGTAAATGGTATCAAACAGGCGAGTTTACAGCTTATATGAGGGATAAACTCCAAAGTTTGACCTCTG
>JAHFUF010000103.1:7748-10629 GCA_023265235.1 Blastocatellia bacterium | reverse complement strand
AGACAAGTTTTTATAAGTATGTGAAAATAGGGGATAAAAAATAGAGGTTGATTGTCTAAAGCTCTACCTAAAATCAGAATAAGCTAATTTAGCATGGAGGTTTTTTATGCCAAGAAAAACTAAAGCAGAATATGACCAAGAACACAGCGAAAAAAAAAGTCGTGTGTGGGCGGAATTTCATCCTAAATTAGAAAACTTGAACTCACTTGCTGAGGCAAGATCTCTCGCTAATCAGTCACCACCGACTGACTCGCCTGGCCGAATATATTATTCAAATCTTGCCTTCTTCTTGGGAAGTTTTATAATGCCAGCAGAGTCGAATTATACTGAAAGATTGCTGTATCTCCAATTAATTCAAAAAATGGATTCCGCAGGAGAGTTGAAGGCTGGTATTCGACAAAAGGTCGAAGAAGAGTTTCAGCGTTCAATGAATTCAAATTTTTAGGGGCTGTCCTGAGTTATATATTCTTAAGGATTAAGACAAGCTGACGCAATTTTTACCATAGGGCATTAAGAAAATAAAACATTTGAAATATGCTGGTCGGGGCGTCTGTCGCTTTTGTGGGTAGATTGCAACACAGAAAACGGGAGATGTAAGACTCCCGTTTTGCTGGATGAATAAAGCTAGTCTCAAAGCTCTTTAGTCTGGTAGTTCGTCGCCTTCGCGTGGTGGCTCGTTACCCTTAGATTTGTTCAGGATACGCATAAAATCATCAGGATCGGCCTTTGACAAACGCAACTGAAGTCCGCTAAGGGCGACACAAACAACCTCAGTTGCATTTTCATACTCTCCTGAAGCAATTTTACTTTGGATATAGTGATAGAGCTTATCTGGTAGCAACGTATTACCAAGATTTTGTGTCTTAAGCCATTCGTGATGCGCTTCACACTCGCGCTCAAACTCTTCCCAAAATTCCTCAGTGACTTCGATACCTTCGCCCCTAGCCACTTGGTCAAGACCTAACTGAATCTCAGCTTTCAGTTCTGCCCTGCGTTCTTCTTTGGTCATCTCGCTAGCTCTCATCTGCCAAAGGGCATCGTGAATAACGAGAATGGGCGGAAGTTCATCTTCTCCAGTACCAGCAAGCTCAGAAATTATTTTCTCATAATGTGGCGAAAGAAAAATATCCACTGAGCAAGGCAGGGTAAAATCTTTCTTATTTTCGCGCATCGCTCATACCTCACTTAGACAATCGCTCTTGCAGGCGATTGATTAAATCCATACGTTCGTGTAACACGGCCAGAATATAAGGAATGTTACCCTCTCTAAGCACATAGAAAATATAATGATGTTGGCATTTTGTCACCTGCATCTGAGGGTAAGAGGGCAAAAACTGCCGTGATAATACCTTATTGGAAGCAATCTTGAGAAACCCCGCTTCCAATGATTTAGCGTAGCGTTCTGCCTGTTCTTCGCCCCATCGCTCAATGGTGTAACGCACAATCTCTCTAAGGTCTGCTTCTGCCGCCGAAGTCAGTTCATAAGGCCGCATTTAGTGTTTCCTCATTTCGGCAGCAACCTCATTGAAAACATCCATAACAGACTTGGAAACCGTTTCTCCTCTCTCGGCAGCTTCAATACGTGGTTTAAGAAACAACTCTAGCTGACGCAAAGCCTCCATTTCTGAAATATCCTCACTAGTGGGTGATGGTGGCAAGACTCTATCTAACACATATTCCCTGATAGACTTGCCAGAAAGGGCGGCAACGGCTTTAAGGCGTTGGTGTTGGTCTGGTGTCATCTCAATAGATAGACGGCTCATAAATACAACCTCCTGCTAATCTAAACATCAACACAACAATACAACAAAATATATAAATGTTCAAATGTTCATTTGGGCAGGTCTGTTCAAATACAAGCTGTGGGACTAGAAAAAGACTAGTGCCCCGTCTCAGGAGAACCAAAACCAATTAACTCCATTTGGCAATCTTCGTCAAAAGAAAGCGTTCCACGAAAACGAACGCGGTTAGAGCGTCTGAGGATTTCCAAACTAACCAAAGTACCAAATAATTCTACTGGTACTGTTATGTCATTCTTGTACTTCTCAAAAAGGTCGAACCCTTCCAACTGGCAAAGCAGACAAACCAGCATTGCTAGGTAATTTGTATCGGGCTTGCTTTTGTCTTGTACTCGATCCAACAGTTCAGATAATTCTTTCATCTGCTGGGGACTCAGCAAGGCAAACCAATCCCCAACCTTGCTTACCCCTAAGTCTAACTTTCTGTTATTTACTGCTTCTTTTAGGTGTCCTACAAAATCCATCATAGATTTGATGTTATATCTCTCCCTTTTCATCAAAATTCTCTTCGGTGCTCTTAGTAAATTATGCTATTCCTTGTTTTCGCGGCTATGCCATACACGAATAATAACTACCGTGTTCTCGTCTTCCTGCCTATAGCGTAAAACATAAGCACCGGCAGCAAACGAGATAAATAATTCCCGTCTTTCTATATCATCTTGCATAGGGCGGCCAATCGATGGCGAAGTTTTAAGCAGGTCTGCGCCTTCCAAGATGGCGCGAGCGGCGCGGGCTGCCGCTTGTGGGTTCTTGTCCTTCAAAAAAGCATGTAATCGCTCAACATCTGCCAGAGCTTCAGGAAGCCACTTTATTTTGGACACGGTGTATTCTTACCCTCCGTCAGATCATTTAACCACTCGGCGGCAGTTTCGTGGCTTATAGCCTCGCCGGTAAGCTGGTAATGTTCCCAGCGTTCCTTGTCTTCTTGTTTCTCCCGCTCATAATTTTCTTCCCGCTCAAGATAGCTTTGAATAGCAGTTTTCATCAACCAATGAGGGGAACGATTGCGTTTTTCTCCTAATGCCTTAAGACGAGCGCGGATGTCCTCGTCTAATTTGATGCCTTGTGTTGCTGCCATAAAT
>JAHFUF010000103.1:0-7738 GCA_023265235.1 Blastocatellia bacterium | reverse complement strand
GTTCAAGTACAAAAGGATGTTTGTGTTTGAACCAAAAAAGGGATGTTCAAGGGTAAAGGGTCGTTTGTTTCCAAATAAATAATAGTGGACTGGTTTAGTTTTTAAATTAAAAACAGAAAGAGAGTTAAACAGTTTCTACTAGAGTTTTTCTTAAGCAAGTAGTATAGGCCAGATTGGCGGTTGGGATAGCGCGGCGGTTCAACTCTGCGGCTATGGCTCATCACCCTCGGTTACTTCTGGTGATGGTGGCTGATCTTCCAATAATCCAAGTTTGAAAAGCCGTTGTGTCAGTTTATACACGTCCTTTTTATCGCCTTCTTTGCGTATGCCTAGAGCTACCACGATGACAACAACATTTTCTCCATCAACACGATAAACAATGCGGTAACGCTGGCTTGCTGCGCGAACACTTCTATAACCCCCAAGATCACCGCCCAACTCTTTGCCCTGTTTTTCTGGTTCATTGGCAAGACCTCTGATTTTTTCGTCTATCTTCTCTTGAATACGACGATCAGAAATCTTTTTAAGCATCTCTATTGCGACAGGGCGAACCGTAACCGAATAAATCACCATCCAAGTTCCTTTTTCACATCTTCCCAAGGTATGCCCCTGCTTTTGCCTTCTTTCCTGTCCTTAATATCCTGACGTAAGACTGCCATCATTTCTGGGTCGCTCATAATCTCCAAGGTTTCAGTTAGGCACTCGTACAATTCCCAG
Source organism: Blastocatellia bacterium (assembly GCA_023265235.1). Classification (GTDB taxonomy): domain Bacteria; phylum Acidobacteriota; class Blastocatellia; order Chloracidobacteriales; family JADJPF01; genus JADJPF01. The sequence continues at coordinate 7,021 of JAHFUF010000103.1, read as the reverse complement.
GACATTACTGCTAAAACAGGTTTGCCGCGCCTTGTGATGGCAACTGCGCCGGATTCCTTATCCTTCTCTAATTCTTCGGGTAAGGTAGTCAGCCGGTTTCTGGCTTCTACCATTGGTAAACTTTGCATCGTTTTGCGTCCTTTCTATTGCTATGTACATTACAAAGTACATTAAACGGTAATGTTGATCAAGGATTTTTGAACAACCGAAACTAGAGTTTATTTGGCCATTTTTGTGCCTCGTGAAAAACGCGGAGGAGTTGAACGTCATCGCCTTTGATGCGATAGGGTATGAGGTAAGCCGTACCTGCTACGACAAGCTCGCGTGTTCCCTCGACACGTCCTACCCGCCCAGATTGCGTGTCGTCCAATGGCTTCGAGGTCTTGCGCGGCTTTATAGAAACACAAGACATTCATTGCTTAAATCTCTCTGTCACCTTGTCCATTTCAGCACTGGAGTAGAATTGTCCGCCCGCGTCAGCTTCAGCAATGGCTTTTTTAATTTCCTCTTTCTGCCAATCGTAGGTTTCCAGGTAATTCTCAATCGCTTGATTGATCAACCAGTTTTGGCTTCTATCAATGTCTTTTACAATGGAGGCAATCTTTTGATGGGTCTGAGTTGGTACACGAAGGCTGATAATATCGGAGTTTTTTTGCATAAATACCTCTTGTAGTGTCTTGTAGTTATTTGTAGTATAACAAGGCAAAAAGATTTTGCAAATGATGTTTTATGTTCACCAATGCCGTCAAACTCTGCGTAAATACCCCTTTCGGCAGGCATGGTAATATCAACAAGGGAAACGCGAAAGAAAAACCTTAAGAGCTTTGTCTTAATCCAACACTGGAACAGGGCGACGCTCATCATTAACCGAAACATAAACTACTTCTGCTTCTGTTACTTTTACAGTCTGGCGTTTAGCTGCAATAATTCTATCAGCCTCAACATAAACCTTTACTGTAATGGAAGTTCGCCCAATTTTAAGCGTTTCTGTATAAAGGCTTACTAGGTCTCCAACAAAAACTGGTTCAATAAAAATCACTTCATGCATAGCAACAGTAACAATTTTTTTATTAGTATGTTTATGTACTTCTATTGCACCAGCTTGGTCAATATAGCTTAATAAAACCCCTCCAAATATTGTCCCATGAGAGTTAGTATCTCTAGGCATCATTACTACACGAATTGCAGGATTTCTTTCTGTCATAGCACTCCAAAAAATTTAATTTAACGTACATAAGGCCGCAATTGCTCAATACGAGCGGCAATCTCACTAGCAGGTGTTATCTTATAAGCCTCTGGTAACATTTCTTTAGAAGTAGACTCTCTTACTGCTACCAAAGTTTGATACTCAATAGCCATTTCATCACGAGCAGGAGTAAATTCTTTGCATACATCTAATAAATCTTCCTGACTAACGACTTTACGGCCATTATTACGAGCATGTCTACGACAACGAATTAAAATTGCTTCAATATCAGCACCTGAGAGTGAAAGATCATGTTTAGTCAGAGGTGACCAATCACTAATAGTGTTTTCAATATTGTTTTTCTTGACCATTGCTTCAGCAATTTCTAAGCGTTCTTGTTCGTTATCAGGATAGAAAAGCGAAATATGCTCTTCACAACGCCCTTGGCGTTTTAAGTCTATTGGGAGTAAATCAGGACGGCAAGTCATTAAGATCCAAAGTATTTGTCCTCGATTTTCTGGGCTACCCATTGCATTAGCTAGTTTAGAAAAGATTCTTGAGTCCACATCGCTGCCACCACCGCCACTATCACGGTTTCCTAAAGTCGCATCTGCTTCATCAATCAACACCACAATAGGAGCAAGTGTAGTTAGAAGATTAAGGATTTTTTCTAGGTTTGCTTCTGTAGAGCCTACCCATTTATCTCGAAAATTCTTAAGTTCAATTACGTTTAAGCCACAATCTTTAGCAAAACATTCAGCTAGAAATGTTTTCCCTGTTCCTACTGCACCAGAGAGTAAAATACCCATTGGAGCTTCTTCACTAATACCATCTTTAATAATTTTAGCAATATTACGCAAGAATTCTTTTGCCTTTTTCATTCCTCCTACATGTTCTAGACCATATTTAGGAGTAACAAACTCTACTAAGCCAACACATTCACTTTCAATAATTTCTTTTTTCTTGTTGCGAACAATTTCATAAGTAAGACCTTCAGAACTAACTGAAGCACTACGAACCATTGAAGTTATATGAATACGATTTAAGCCTGAAGACATATGAGAAAATTGTTCTTCATTCATTTCAAAGCGAATTGCTGGGTTCATTACTCGAAAATACCTAGTATAGCTTAAACGTTCTTCATAATCAGGGTAAGGAATTTCGATGTTGACTAAGCGAGGGTTTTCTCTAATACGTTGAGTAACATCTGAGACACTTTCAGTGATAAAAATAATTGGGTTATGCGCAGGTTTATCTTGAGTAGTAGTAATCCATTTTTGCAATGTAACCCAAAGATTACGATCTTCGCCTGACATATAACCCACTTCTCCAGCAGGAATTATTGATTCTAAAAAGTTAATTACTACCCCACATTCCCCAAAAAGTTGTTCTCCTTCTGGGTTATCTGTACGCCATTGTTCATAAAAAAACTGTTCAATATAAGGAATAGCACGAGCAGGATCTCTAGGAAGCATTGGCGTAATATTCATTTGTTTTTTTGTTGCAGCTAATGGATCAGAAACCCTAGTATCAGCATTAAAAACTCGCTCCATTTCAAAAAGCAGGTCTTTTTTGCTCGCCTGTATTCCATTACTACGATTATAAAGAAGAAAATTGCGATCCTTAAGTAAGTATCCTAGAAATCCAATTAGGTTAGAGTAGCTATTTTTCAACCAAATCAGATCATAAATATTATGGTAGAGTAAAAATCGACTAGCTTCCCCAGAATTATACTTACGCACTAGCGTGGCAGCCCATTTAGGTAGTTGTCTAATTTCATCTTCATTACCACCTAATAGCTTTTTTCGTTCAATGTTAAGAGAACTCATAAATCAAATCTCCTAGGATAGTGGGATTAAACAAGAAGCGATATTCTACCACAATAATTAACAGGAAAAACCTTCTCAGACGGGATAGACTGGCGTTGAAACTAGCCATTTTCTATGCTAGTTTTTGCCCATACTTGTAAAATAAAATTAATTTGAACTTTTATTTAAGCTAGAAATTAAATAAATAAAGAACTTGTTGTAAATAAACACAGTCTAATCTAATACTTTAACAATATATAATTATTTGTTACATAAATTAAAGATAATATTACAATGCATTTTCTAGTAGTAAAACTTAGTGCGATAGGTGATGTAGTACATGCCCTCCCAGCAGTGGCAGCACTGCGCAGTGCTTATCCTGATAGCCGAATTACTTGGATAGCTGAACGTACAGCAGCGACTATTTTAGTAGGTAACCCAACTATTGATGAACTAATTATTATTGATACTAAAGCTTGGAGGAAAAGGTTTTGGCAACCTAGGGTTTGGAAAGAAGTTATTCAAACAATAAAAAGGCTTCACTCCTACCCAATAGACATTGCATTTGACTTTCAAGGACTACTGAAATCTGGCTTAATAGCTTTACTATCTGGCAGTAAAAAGCGATTTGGCTTTTCTACTAATGGCTTACGTGAAAAGGCCAGTCGTTTGTTTTTATCAGACCAAGTTGACGTTAATAATCAAGTACATGTAATTGAAAAAAATTTACAATTAGTAGCAAGCCTAGACATTCCAACTAAATCCACTTATGAGTTCCCTATCACTGTGTCAGACCAAGACCAAGAATATATAACTAATTTGTTAGCAAAATATAATCTTTCAGAGTTTGCGATTATAAACCCTGGTGGTGGCTGGCCAACTAAGGTTTGGCCACCAAAATATTTTGGTGAAATTAGTGATTGGCTCTGGGAAAATTACCAACTAGCAAGCCTAGTAACCTTTGGCCCAGGAGAAGAAAACCTAGCTGAGTCAGTGGTTAATGCTGCTCGGTTAGGACACACTTATCAAATAACTACTAACTTAAAACAATTTGTCTCTTTAGCTAAGCGAGCAACAATTTTTATTGGTGGCGATACAGGGCCACTACATTTAGCCGCAGCTTGTCACACACCTATTGTTGGGATTTATGGGCCAACTGTTGCTACTCGCAATGGCCCTTTTGATCCTAAAGATGTCACAGTAGGTCTAGAATTAACGGACTTAAGCTGTCGTGTTAATTGTTATCGACGTAGGTGTCCAACAAACAATGAATGTATGGATATTCCAGTACAAATGGTAGTGCGTGCTATTGAAGAACGACTACCAAAAATAAAATTATGGCAACTAAAAAAACACAACAATTCTTCCGCCGCGCTCGCGTCCCACTAGGTTTCCTACTAGGGACGCTTTGCTTAGTCTTAGCTGTTCCACAGCTATGGAGTATTATTTTAGGTAGTGTATTAGCTTTATTTGGCTTGGCTTGGCGAGCTTGGGCATCTGGGCATTTAAGAAAAAATGAACAACTAGCTATTACTGGCCCCTATGCTTATACTCGTAATCCTCTTTACTTTGGTAGCTTTTTTCTTGGAGCAGGATTTGCTCTAGCCACAGCACGACCGGAACTAGTAGTAGTTTTTATTCTGTTTTATCTCTTTGTTTATTCGTCTGTAATGCGCTCTGAAGCAGAATATATGCAACAAACTTTTCCTAATCACTATCCTAGTTATGCAGAAAATGTACCTCTATTTTGGCCAAGATTAAGGGCTTGGAAAGCAAGTTCACAAGCACGTTATGACCTAAACCTTTATCTAAGATATCGTGAGTATCGTGCTTTACTAGGCACAATAGCGGCATTAGGAGTATTAGTAGCTAAAACCTATTGGCTAGGACTAATTTATTAATAAAGAGGGAAAATACCATGAGATTATTATTAATTCTAATCTTTATTATTTCTTTTGGTTTTGTTGTAGTTACAGCACAAAATAGTAATATAATTAATGATCCTAAAACCTTACCACCAGCAAAAGCAGAAAAATTTGCTCAAGCACATAATCAAATAAAATCAAACCTACCTTTTCAAACAAATGAACAGCTTTCTTATGAGCTAAAACTTTCTCTCTTTCCAATTTATGGAACTATTGGCACTCTTACTTTTACTGTTAGTGATAATGAGGAAGGATTTTCTCAGTCAAAAGAAAATACTCTTCCAATAAAAACTAAAGAAAAACAAACTGAGAACGAAACTAATATAACTGAAACTACAGCCATTAACACTAATGAGGTTACTAATGATAGCAAAGCCAATAATCAACAAAATGTTGTAGAGAAAAAGGTAGAAAACAATATTTGGAAATTTACTGTAGAAGCAAAGTCCAAAGGGATACTTACTTCAATTTTCCGTAAAAATATCAGTGATGTTTTTACCTCTTATGTAAACAAAAATGATTTTAATATCACTAAAACTATAAAGAAAATTGAAGAAGGAAATAAGCGACGCGAAATGGTATCGGATTTTGATCAAACTAAACAAAAAGTCAAATGGATAGATACAGACTTAAATACTCAAAAGGTAGTTCGTAGTAAGGAAAACCCTACGCTAATTTGGGTAACAGATATTATTAATGGTTGGTATGTGATGAGAGCACAAGAGCTTACAGTAGGAAAAGTTTTTGCTTTCCCGCTTAATGATGAGGGTGAAACCTATGAAATTGAAGTAGCTGTACTGGCAAAGGAAAAACTAGAAACAGATGATTTTGGTAAGTTTTCTACTATAAAACTTGACATGAAAATATTTAATGGCAAATATATTAGGCGTAAAGGTACGCTCCACCTTTGGGTAACAGATGATAGCCGTCATATTCCGCTACGTGCTCAGATTAAAAGTGGGTTTGGTACAGTAACAGCAAACTTAATAGAAATGAAAAATATAAAAAACCTATGATAATTTATGAATTGAATGCTCGTGTTTATGGAAAGCGATTTGACCAAATTACCAACAAAGAACTCCAACGCCTAGTTGATATGGGGTTTGATTGGCTTTGGTTAATGGGGGTTTGGCGTACTAGCCTAGCAGGTAAAGCTATTGCACAACAAACTGCACCAGATTTTGAGGCTTCACCCTATGCTATTGTTGATTATCAGGTAAATCCTGCCCTAGGTGGAGAAGAAGCCTTAAGAGATTTGGTAGACCGTGCTCATAAACTAGGACTAAAAATAATGGCAGATTTTGTACCTAATCATATGGCTCCTGATAGTCCACTTATTGATAGTCATCCAGAGTTTTTTATTCACCATAACCCAGATTTGCGTGATGAACTACCTAGAAATAATTTCTTACATCCTAGCGGTCAATATTTAGCTTATGGTCGAGACCCCTATTTCCCTGGTTGGCCAGATACAGCACAGCTAGATTATGTTCATCCAGGGCTACGGACTTACCAAATCAATGAACTTAAACGACTTGCTACCTTGGTAGATGGGCTACGTTGTGATATGGCAATGCTAATTTTAAGAGAACAAATCAAAAATCAATGGTTTCCTAAAATTGATTGGGACACTTTTAACCAACATATGCCTAATGAATTTTGGCCAGAAGCAATTAGTGCAGTAAAACAAACTCACCCAGATTTTATATTTATGGCTGAGGTTTATTGGGATAAAGAACCTTATTTACAACAACTTGGCTTTGATTTAACTTATGATAAAAAGCTTTATGATTTATTAGAACACGCTTCTGGTAATGAGCTAGTAAATTATTTACAAAATGTCCCTAATGAGTATTTATCCCGGTCTGTTCATTTTTTAGAAAACCATGATGAGCCTCGCGCAGCGGAACGTTTTGGTAGTCGTCAAAAACCTGCTGCAATCTTAAGCTATGGTGTGTTAGGTGTTCCATTTGTTCATCAAGGCCAAATGGAGGGTTACTGCGAAAAGCTCCCTGTTCAAAGAGTACGACCACTTAGGCAAGAGACTACAGACGAGAAACTACAAAGGTTTTACGAGCAACTACTTTACTGTATTAAAGACC
>JAHFUF010000692.1 GCA_023265235.1 Blastocatellia bacterium | reverse complement strand
GTGCCCTTCGTAAATTGTCCCACCAAAACTAGCTAACCTATCAGTAACAGGAGAAAGTTTTACATCTGAACCACTTACACCATAACCTTGATTAAGTAACACCTCAGCAATGCCACTCATACCAATTCCACCAATTCCTACAAAATGAATATGTCTATAGCGTTTAAACATTTATTTTTTCCGTTTCATTACATAACCCAAAAGAGGGCGAACACACAGGTTCGCCCCTACATTATTTTTTCCGTTTCATTACATCTAGGGCTAAATCTACCGCCCTAGGTGCCGCATCAGGGCGAGCAAGTTTTCGACTTGCAACTTCCATTAGATTAATTTTTTCTGGCACATTAATTAAAGCTAGGAGTTCCTGAGCTAGTCTTTCTGAAGTTAAATCTTTTTGAACAATCATTTTTGCTGCTCCTGCTTGTTCTAGGGCTTCTGCATTTTTACGCTGATGATCATCTGCGGCTAAAGGGAAGGGTATAAGGATCGATGCTTTTCCTGCTGCGGTTAGTTCTGCGACCGTTGTAGCACCAGAACGACATAAAACTAAATCGGCTCGGGCAAACTCATCAACAATTTTGTCTATAAAAGGACGTACATCGGCTGACCACCCATGTTGCTGATAAGCTGCCCGAACTTGTTCTAAATCTTTCTCACCTGTTTGGTGAGTAACTGTAATTTGTGATTTTTGGCCTGCTAGCTTTGGTAAAGCCTCAATCATTGCCATATTTATTGCGTGTGCCCCTTGAGAACCACCAAAAATCAAAATATGATTTTGGCTTGTGCGTTCTTTTTTAGCGATATTTTGAAATTCTGGCCTAACAGGGTTTCCAGTCACAACCGCTTTTCCTTTGAAATAGGCTTGAGAGACCTCAAAAGTCACAGCCGCTCTATCAATAAAGCTTGCCAGTACTCGATTAGTAAAACCTGGTAAAGCATTTGGCTCTACAACCATTGATGGCAAGCCTTGAAGGGCTGAGAGCAAAAGCACAGGCCCAGAAGAATAACCGCCAACACCTATAACCACATCTGGACAAAAATCTTTTAGTAACTTTCTTACCTCTAAAAAACTTCCTGGAAGCATTAAAAGCGATTTTATTCGCTTAGCCATTGACACACTTTTTAGTGCTGCAACATGTATCATCTCAAGCTTAAAACCTTCGCGAGGAATGATTTTTTTTTCCAGTCCATGCTCAGTGCCAACAAAAATAACCTCATTTTTACTGTCACGACGCTTAAATTCTCTGGCAATCGCTACACCAGGAAAAATATGTCCGCCTGTCCCGCCTCCAGCAATTATTACTTTAAGTCCCACTAGGATTTCTCCACATTAATATAATTAGAAATATTAAGTATTATACCCACTGCAATCAAGCTAAACATTAGTGAAGTTCCGCCATAGCTAATAAATGGTAGAGGGATGCCTTTTGCTGGCACTAAACTTAACACCACACTAATATTGAAAAAGGCTTGTGAGACTATCATGACAGAAAACCCAAGTGCAAGCATACAACCAAACATATCAGGGGCATGTTGTGCTGATTTAATACCACGCCAAAGGAAAAGTAGAAACAGCAAAACTACTATACCAGCCCCAATTAATCCTAACTCTTCGCTGATCACAGCATAAATAAAATCTGTATGTGCTTCTGGCAAATAAAAGAGCTTTTGTTTACCTTGAGATAACCCTAAACCCTTTACCCCACCACTACCAACAGCAATTAAAGATTGTACAACCTGGAAACCTTCATCACGGGCATATTGCCAAGGGTCTAGAAAAGCTTTTAGTCGCTCAAAACGATAAGCTACATGAAAAAGCTGCCAATAAAGCAATGGCAAAACAGGTAATACACAAACTCCCATATAGCGAACTGGTACACCAGCAACAATCAACATAACCCCCGTAACTAAAGCCATAATTAAGGTTGTGCCTAGGTCTTTTCCTAGTAACACCATCCCCATTAAAAACCCACTTATTATAACCGCAGGGATAAAAGTTCGTTTTAGGTCGCGGGTTTCTCCAGCACGTTTTTCTAGAAAGTAGCCCAAGAATATTACTAGTGCAATTTTTGCTAATTCTGATGGTTGAAAAGAAAACCCAAGTATTCTAATAAAACGATGTGTTCCTTTAACAGCAGGTAGCACGAGCACTAAAGCAAGAAAAAATACAGATAGAAAAATCAAACCATAAACCACCATAGGGTTTTTTAAGTGTTTATAGTCAAATTTTGTTAAAGCAATCATCCCTAGGAAACCTATCATTGCAGCAAAAATTTGTTTAGTAAAAAAGTAAAACTGATTATTGTATTCTTGCTGTGCCATAACGGCTGACGCGCTATAAACCATTAAAGAGCCAAAGAGCACTAGCCCTACTGTTGTGGCTAGTAAAAGACGATCTCCATATCCTGTTTCTGCTAGTTCAATTCTAAACATAAGTTTATTGAGTTACTGATGTTTTGATTTTAGATTTGCTACTTCAGACTTAAACACTTGCCCACGCTGTTCAAAGTTATCAAACATATCATAACTAGAACAGGCTGGAGCAAGTAAAACGGTGTCACCTTTTACTGCAACACCAAAACCTTTTCCTACTGCATCGCCCATTGTCCCAGCGCGATGTATTGGACAAATGCCGCTTAATGCTGCTTGAATTTTGTCACTAGCAGCACCAATTAAAACTATATGCTTTACTTTTTCTGCGATTAATGAGCGTAAAGGTAAGTAGTCACTGCCTTTATCCTTGCCGCCTAAAATCAGAACTAAATTACCTGGAAAGGCTTCAAGGGCTTTGATTGCTGCGTCTACACTAGTAGCCTTAGAGTCATTAACAAAATCTACCCCATTAACCTCTGCTACTTGTTCTAAACGGTGTTCAATTGCTTGAAATTCACTAATACTTTTACGCATTGTCTCAAAAGAAGCATTAAGTGCAACTCCTACAGCTAGTGCGACCATTACATTTTCTAGGTTATGCGCTCCACGCAAGCGAACATCTGTACTTGGGTTTAACAAAACTTGCTCTGTAGTATTGCTATTTCGGTAGACAATTTCATCACCACGTAAAAATATACCTATAGGAAGTTCTTTTTTTGTAGAGAAAAACAACTTCTCTGCTGGCGTAGAATCAGCCATTGAGCTTACTAACCTATCCTCAAAATTTAGCACTGCAAAATCACTTTCCTGTTGATTAAGAAAAAGCCTCCGTTTTGCTTCTGCATAATCACTAAAACTAGCATAGCGATCCAAATGA
>JAHFUF010000102.1 GCA_023265235.1 Blastocatellia bacterium | reverse complement strand
AGGGTAAGTCTAGATGTGTACCAGCATAAAGATGGTGGGTATTAGCAATCATAGCTACTTTACTTAGTTCTTTTATTACTATCACATCAAAAAGCCCATCATCTAGGCTTGCTTTTGGGGCAATCTTCATCCCGCCACCAAAATAACGCCCGTTTCCAATTATAACCGTAGCAATTGCCCAGCGTTGAGCAGGGTTTTCATCACACTCTAGAAAAACTTCTGGGCATTCATAGGAAAAAGTAGTAACCAAAGTAGCGTAGGCATAAGCCAATGTACCACCAAAAGTTTTGCTAGAAGATTCTGAGCGTTTAACTACCTCTCCGCCCATACCAAAAGAAGCAACGTTGATAAAATAACGTGTTTCTTCCTTGAGTTTAGTATTAAGAAATGTTACTTGTCCAACGTCAATTAGTTGAGGGGTTCCTTTTGCTAGAGCTTGAGCAGCATCTTCAAAACGTGTTGGTAGGTTAAGGCTTTTACGAAAATCTCCTCCACTTCCATGAGGTAGAACTCCTAGTTCTGTGTCAGTGTTTGCAGTAAGAATTCCATTAGCAACTTCTGAGATTGTCCCATCTCCTCCACAGGCAATAATAAATTTTCTTCCTTCACTAGCGGCATTAGCAGCAATTTCTTTAGCATCGCCAGACTTTTTAGTAAAAGCGCAAGTAAATTGACCAAAGTAATTGCTAATGCGTGCAGCTAGACCTGGCCAATTACGGCCAGTTGCACCATTGGCTGAGGCTGGGTTAACAATTATTAGTGGAAGAGAATTGTTCATTTTGCTAAAGATTGTTCCGTTTCCTCTGGTGCTGGTAAAGCTTTGGTTTCAGGAGCATAAATGGCTCGGTCTAATTCGCCAAGTTCACCAACTTTTGCCATTACATAATCAGAAATTGCTTTATAAGTACGAACATGATTTTTCATTGCATAAAATTCAGACATATCTAGACAAGCCCCAAAATGAATACGAATTTTTGGGCCACCTCTCCAGTTTCCTAAAACTTGTTTAGGTAGGTTATCTACCCGTAGGCCAGCAACAAAAACAGGCATAACCTGTGGTTGAGTTTCTTTAATCAGTTTTCCTACACCAGGTTGTGCTGGTAGAAAAGTATAAGGATCATCGGTCTTATTACGAGTGCCTTCTGGATGAAAGCCTATCACATTACCAGCACCTTGTTTACATAGTTGCATTAAACATCGAGAAGAATATTGATCAAAAAGGCGTTTTTTTGCATCTTGGAAAATCGGCGGGTACATAGACCATAGTCCCATTACTAGATTAACAAACATTCCTAGCCAAGAATCATAAAAAAACCTTGCTCTTACAGGAAAGTAAAGCCGTTTTTTCCAAGTAGTATTTTTATAAAGCATTGCTGAGACTACATACATATCAAAAAACGAGCGGTGGTTAGCTACTAAAAGTAGTGGACGACTAGGATCAATGGTATGGAGGTTTTCTAAGCCATACAAACGCATTAGGTTATAAGTACAAATATCAATCCAAAGTTTACCAAATAGCATTTGGCACCAAGTCCAAAAATCTTTTAAGCGACCTTGGTTCATTCTATGAACAAAACGAAAAAACTTTTGCTCACGAGGTTCAAGCACAGCTAATTCTTCAGTTGTGGGGTAAAGAGAAGAAGCTAATGGAATTACTGCTTCAATATGATTTTGATTATCTTGCATAACAACACAGGTTTTTATTTTGGCTTGTATAGCAGTTGATTTTGTTACTTGCCTAAGCCAAAATCTTATTATAGTAATTTAACTCTCAAAATAAAGGACATTTTATGACCGAACCTAACCAACAGCGCAAGAAAAAACTACTTTACTGGTGTTGGCGGATATTTCGGTCTCTTATGTTGGTGTATATCATTGTGCTGACATTACTTTATTTTTTACAAAGTGCACTAGTTTTTCCTGGGCGTAGCACCCAAGGACGTGCTGAAGCCAATTTTATTCCACCAAAAGGTACAGAACTAGTCAAACTCACCACCAAAGATGGCGATCAGATTACAGCACTATTTGGATTAGCAATGGATAAAGACGCTAAACCATTGCCAGATATAACTAATCTTCCAACTATGATTTATTTTTATGGTAATGGAATGTGCTTAAGAGATTGCTTAATTGAATTTCAACGTTTTCGCATGCTAGGAGTCAATGTTTTAATTCCAGAATATACTGGTTATGGTTTAAGTACTGGAAAAGCTAGTGAAAAAGGGTGTTATGCTACTTCAGAAATAGCTTATGAATATTTGCTTACACGAAAAGATGTTAACCCTAACAAAATAATTGCTAGTGGCTGGTCACTAGGCGCGGCTGTTGCAATAGATTTAGCCTCACATAAACAAGTTGTTGGTTTAGTTACTTTTAGTGCTTTTACTAGTATGGTAGATATGGCAAAACACCTTTACCCTTTTTTGCCTTGGCCTGGGTTAGTTTTGGCTTATAGGTTTGAAAGCGAAAAGAAAATAGCTACTATTAAGTGTCCAGTTTTTCTTAGTCATGGAAAAATAGATCCATTAATTCCTTGGCAAATGACTGAACGTTTGGCTAATGTTACTCAAGGTAATAAGACTACTTTTTATATTGATAATGCAGATCACTTGATTTTTTTACCTGATGGGGAAAAGCTTTTTACTGAGCTAGGAAAATTTTTGCAAAGCTTTCAATGATGGTGGTTGACTTTTAACCATTTAACCAAGAATATATTAGATAAAACATAGCTTAAAAAATTTTATAAGGAGTCTTAATTGTGGAAGGCTCAAGTGGCTTTGTTACTACTCAAATAGATTATATTTTTAATTGGGCGAGAAAATCAGCAATTTGGCCAATGACTTTTGGTTTGGCTTGTTGTGCAATAGAAATGATGGCGACAGGGGCATCTCGCTTTGATATGGATCGGTTTGGTGCTGGCGTGTTTCGTCCTAGTCCTCGCCAATGTGACCTAATCATAGTTGCAGGAACAGTAACATTAAAAATGGCTAAAATTGTTCGCCGAGTTTATGATCAAATGCCTGAACCTAAATGGGTAATTTCTATGGGGTCTTGTTCAAATGTTGGCGGGCCATTTAATAGCTACTCGACTTTACAAGGCGTAGATCGTGTAATTCCTGTAGATGTTTATATTCCTGGTTGCCCTCCGCGACCTGAGGCACTACTTTATGGGTTGATGCGCTTGCAAGATAAAATTATGAAAGAACATCCAAGTAAGTATTTTCTAGGTAGAGGGGATGTATTGCCACCAGTAACAGAGGAAAAAGAATCTTCTGTCACAGATTAGCGGTTGTTTATCTAGAAAAATAGCATAGGGATTTAGACGTTTATAGAATGAATAGTTTTTTGTCATTTTACAAAGCTCTAAATGTAAGATTGACAATCTAGCAATGTATTTGGATAATGGGATTGATAAACATAGATCTACTGTTTTTCTATCAAAACATTTGAAGCTATAAATTAATTCTTAACCAATTAAAACTTAACTTCATTTCTTAGCTTTTTTTGTAACCCAGAAGGACTATTGATAAAAATAATAATGCTTTAGTGCTGGGTCTTATATCGATATAGAATTATTAAACTTAGTAACTACCCTATTTTATGGGAGGCTGTGTCCATGAGCGATTTTGAAAATAAATTGCAGGAACAACTCAAAACCCTTGTCAATGCCCATACGGGTAATTTTGAGAAGGAAGTGACAAGTCTGCAAGAATCTCTTCAAGATTTAGTAAGAAACAGTTTTGGTAAAGTATTAAAAACCGCTTCTCAAGGGTTAGAGGAGATAGCTAAGGGTGAAACTATTACTAAATTAGCTAGTGATATGGTTAAAGAGCTAGCTACTGATAAACTAGAGCTTGAGACTCTAACAGCAAACTTCAAAACTGAAAATGAAAGGCTTTTAGCTGAAAAAACGGAACTAGAGACTAGTACTAAAGAACTTAAAATAAAAAATAAAAAACTATCAAATGGAAAAACAGAACTTGAAAGCACAATAGAGAGTCTCAAAACAGAAAATGAGAAGCTACTGTCTAGTCTTAAAGCCGAAAATGAAAAACTTTTAACCGAAAATGTTGCATTAAATTCAAAAAGTGCTTCTGTAAATGAAAATAAAACTAGTACTAATTTGGCGATTCTAAAAGTTGCTATTAATGAAATTCAGGCTAATAAAACACAATCAGATGTGCTTTCAGCTTTGGTTAGTCAAGCTTCTAGTTTTTCTCCTAGAGTTGCTCTTTTTATTGTAAAGAGCGGTAATGCTATTGGTTGGATGGCACGGGGCTTTGACAGTGAACAAGCCAATAACTCATTCAAAGGGGTGTCTGTTACTTTACAAGCTGATACAGTGCTACGTGCTGTTTTAGGAAAACAGGTTATTTTTGTTGGCAGTCCTAATGCCCAAACAGAAAACCAAATTCTATTTTCTCGTTTTAATAATAGTGTCCCAACTCAGATCTTAGGTATTCCTTTATTAGTAAGAGGTAAGGCTGCAGCAGTGCTTTATGCTGACTCTAGTAATTTACTAGGGGAAGTCATTAATGTTGAAGCTTTAGAAATTTTAGTTAATATGGCTGGTTTAGCAATAGAATTAATTTCTGTACGTCCACGCGGGTCAGAAACTGCTACACAACAAGCAGTCTCACCAGCCGTACAACAAGCAGTACAACAAGCAGTCTCACCAGCCGTACAACAAGCACAACATGCTGCTGTGGAAAAAGCGTCTCCTCCATCTGCTGTTCCAAACACGCCTGCACCTTCAGGTGCTCTGGCTCCGCCGACAGTGGAAAAAGCTCTTCCTTTAGAAACCCCTGATATTGCAGTAAAGCCGCAAAAACCTGCGCCTTTACCCTTACCAGTAGCGGAGAGTAGGCCACCAGTTGAAGCAGCAATAAGTTCTCCTTTACCTACAGCCCTTCCTAAAATAGATTTGCCTGAACCAGCTAAACCAGCCAAATCATCTAAAAAAATTGAATTACCAGAAATTTCTGCTTTTGCTGCACAACCTGAAGCAAAAACTCCACTACCTATACCAAAATCTATTGAGCCTAACCTTTCATTTGAAGAGGCTAAGCTAAAAGGCTCTTCTGGAACAAAAGCGTCTACACCTAATTCTTTTGAAGCAAAAGCCGAAGCAGGGTTGCCAAAAATGCCTGCACCTCCTACTTGGCAAGCACCCATTGATTTCTCTAAACCTCCAACTGGGCCACTACCAATAAAACCACAAAATATTCCTGTACCAATTTCTCATCCAAGTCAATCTAGTCCAGGACAAAGAGTTACACCACAGGTTAAACCTGTTCCTGCTAATGATGAAGAGCAAAAACTCCATAACGATGCTCGTCGATTTGCTAGGCTACTGGTTTCAGAAATTAAGCTTTATAATGAGCAAAAAGTCTTAGATGGCCGTAAACATAGCGATCTTTATGATAGACTAAAAGAAGACATAGACCGTTCTCGACAAATGTATGACAAACGAGTAAGTGCTTTAGTTGCAGCAAAATATGACTATTTCTATGAAGAATTAGTAACCACTTTAGCTGAGGGTGATGCCATAAAATTAGGTCGTGATTGTCCTGGGCCTTCTGTCCAAGTAGTTTAATCTTATTTTATAGTACATGGAGCCTGCTTTGTAACCTATTGGTTCTAAAATGTCTTAAGCTTTTATGCCCCTAAGGGGTATTTGACAATAGCCCAATGATTTATCTCTGGTCGTTAATTTAAAGAAAGATTTTTTAGCCACAAAGAAGTTAATTTCCTTGTGGCTAAAATCGTTTAGTACTTAGGAAATGAGAGAGTTAATGGAAATTAAACAAGGTAATTTTTTTATTAGTACAGATGTTTCTCGCCTAGACTTAGGTGTTATTCATAGTTTTTTAACCCAATCTTATTGGGCTAACGGAATACCTCTAGATATAGTAAAAAAATCAATAGAAAACTCTTTATGTTTTGGGGTCTATAATCAAGGGCGACAAGTTGGTTTTGCCCGTGTAATTACCGATTATGCTACATTTGCTTATCTAGCAGATGTTTTTGTTTTACCTAGTGAGCGTGGGCAAGGGTTGTCTAAATGGTTAATGCAAACAATTAAAGAACATCCTAAGCTTCAAGGTTTGAGGCGGTGGATGTTAGCCACTAGGGATGCACATGGTTTATATGAAAAGTATGGTTTTGAGCGAGTAATAGACCCAGATAAATTAATGGTAATTTCAAAACCAAATATTTATCAAGGTATTTAAAAAATATTTTCTATTCTAATTAATATTCTTGCCACTCAATACGATATTCACAAAAGGAGTCATTTTCTCGCTGGCAACTAGTCTTACGTACTAGAGTGTTTTTCCCACCGCAAAGCTCTACAGCACGACGAAAGTAGCCTAGTCCACTACGACAAAATTTTTCTGGAGGTAGTATAGGGTAGAGAAATTGTACTAATGCAGCATTATTAGCTAGTCTTAAATATTGAGCATCACCAAAATCTTGATAGCTTTTATGCAAAATAGCCGTAAGCTCTAAAAATTCCTGAATATTTTTTCGAGTTAATGGCTCATAAGCACCACTAAGATTTACTCCTGCGGAAAAAGCACCTAATTCTTCATAAATCTTATCATTGTTTGGGGCTAATATATTGCTGATAGCTCTGTCTAATAGCATTAAAACAGTAATAGGATACCATTCACCAATGTATATTGATTTAGTCAAAACCTCTTTAGCTTCTTGAGGGAGGGTTTCTAAAACTTGTTTAACTGCTGCAATTCCATGGTTAACGTGTATATAAAGCATTCGTGCTTTTAATAGACTACCTTGGATATTATAGCCTTGATATTTTTGTAGTTCTTCTTTGTTATCAAGTTCAGACATTACTTCTCCATAAACTTTTAGTTTGGCTTATTATGTATGTCTAAATGTATTGGGGCAACCTATTCCAACCTACTAGAATAAACGCCTAGTTAGACGTTATTAAGACTTTAGATAGATAAACTTTTGGATAAACTTAAAGGTATATTGGGGAAAAAAAGCTTTTGTTTACTAAGATTAACAGTTAGAATTGACTCCCTATATTTCAAATGATGGAAAAAATACAATGGCAGAAGATCGTAAAACAACAAAAGCATATAACAATCTAGAGTTCCTTAATAGCCCTGATGCTAGGTTGATTCGGATTTTGGCCGAATATTTAGAACCCGGTCGCCGTTTTCGTCAATACCGTATCCAAGACACAATAGTGTTTTTTGGTTCAGCACGCATTAAATCAAGAGAAGTAGCCGAACCTAATTTACGCCAACTAGAAGAGCAAGCCGCTAAAACTGAGCCAGTAGTACCAACAGAACTACAAGAGCGTATTAGAATTGCTCAAAATGAACTTAAAATGTCGCGTTATTATGAAGATGCAGTAGAAATAGCTCGCCTTTTGACTGAATGGTCTAAGAATATGCGTGGCGGCAAACATAGGTTTATTATTTGTTCTGGTGGTGGGCCAGGAATTATGGAAGCCGCTAACCGTGGGGCTGCTGCTGCAAGAGGAATTTCTGTTGGATTAAATATTGAAATCCCTTTTGAACAAAGCGCAAACCCTTATATTTCTCGTGAATTAAGTTTTGATTTTCACTACTTTTTTATGCGTAAGTTTTGGTTTACTTATTTAGCTAAAGCACTAGTGATTTTCCCAGGAGGTTTTGGAACTCTCGATGAATTGATGGAAGTATTAACCCTAGTACAAACCAACAAGCTACATAAACCTATGCCAGTATTAATTTATGGTAGTGACTATTGGAAAGAAGTACTTAACCTAGATGCAATGGTAAAATGGGGAACAATTAGCCCTCAAGATATAAACCTAATGCGTTTTGCTGATACACCACAAGAAGCTTTTAATTATCTAAGCACCCGCTTAGAAGAGCTTTACCCTTCTAATTAGTTAAATATTTATAAGTAATGTTGGAGAAATACCTGTAACACTACCAGTATTAACTACCGACATTAAGCATGCAGTTACTTATAGGAAACCTTTTGTTTAGTTTCCTATAGATGTTGAAGGATGTTGAGTAAACACAGTTCCTTTGTTATTATCTCCCAAAGGATAAATTCTTATGAGTAAACAAGTGAGTAAACAAGCTTCTATTTTATGGACTGCTCAGGATCTAAAGCTATTACCAGATGATGGAAAACGCTATGAAGTTATTGGAGGAACCCTCTTTGTGTCTCGCGCTCCTAGTCTTTTACACCAACGTGTTATTGGTAAATTTATTACCAAGTTAAATATTTATTTAGAAATCAATCCCATAGGAGAAGCTTGGATTACTCCAGGAGTTATTTTTACAGACATCGATTCTGTTATCCCTGATTTAGCTTTTATTAGACAAGAAAAACTTTTTAGCCTTGCTAGTGGCGAACATCTTAAAGGAGCACCTGATTTAGCTGTTGAAGTTCTTTCCCCTGGTACTGAAAACATACGTCGTGACCGTGTTGCTAAACTTAAACTCTATAGTAATTATTCCATTTCAGAATATTGGATTGTTGATCCTAAAAAGAAAACATTAGAAGTTTATCGCCTAAACTCAACAACCAAAGCCTTAGAATTAGTAGACACTCTAGATCAAAATCAAACCCTCTCTTCTCCTTTACTTCCAGGGTTTTCTTGCAAACTAACAGATATTTTTAGCTATTAAAATTGTTCTAGAAGGACTTTTGTTAATGGTTTTTAATGGCTAGGCAATTTTTCAGACATAGCTCTAATTTTAAGCCCTCTGGTTTCTGGAAATAACCAAATCCAAACTCCTGTTAACACAGCAAAAATAGCTGCTAAGGAAATACCTCCACTTAAGCCATAATACTGAGCAGTTACTGCTACTAAGACAGGAGCAAAAAATTGTATACCTCGGGCAAAATTATATGCTGTGCCCATAGCAGTACTTCTAACACTAGTTGGGTAAAGTTCAGCAAAAAGCGGCCCATAACCAGCAAACATTCCTGTCCCAAACCCTACTAAAAACATAAAACTAAGTATAACTGGTGGATAAGAAATAATTACAGACCACATTATTGTGATCATTATTAGTCCAATTGCCATTAAAAAACTAAAAATTGAGTAAGCTGGTCGTCTACCGATTCTGTCAGCAGTCCAACCAAAAGCTAAATTACCTATAAAAGCTCCTACTTGAGCAACAATTATCCACATTGCAGATTTTGCCAAAGAAAAAGATCGTTCCTGATATAAATAACCAGGTAACCAAGAAAAAGTAATCCAGTAGGCAGCCATATCAAAAACTGCTAGGAGGAGAGAAATAGAAAATAAATAGCGATACTGTGGGGTAAAAAGAATACGGAAATTAACTTGAGGCTCTTTGGTTGTAGGATCAGGGTGTTTGTCTAATAAATCTTTTCTTTCTTGCCAAATGTCTGATTCTGGTAAGCGTTTTCTAATAAAAATCACCATTAGAGCAGGCAAGACAGAAATATAAAAACATGCTCGCCAGCCAATCTCAGGAGCAAGAAGCCCTCCTACTAGGGCAGCAATAGCAAAGCCTACAGGGGCACCAGCCTGCATAAAAGCAGCATAACGAGCGCGAACCTTAGGTGGAAAAGTTTCTCCTATATAGGTTTGGCCTGTGGCCCATTCTCCACCCACACCAAAGCCTGTTATGGCACGAAATAAAATTAATGTCCAAAGATTAGTGGCAAACCCGGAAAGAAAAGTACCTAGGCTAAAAAGTAAAATCGTCCATTCAAGTACTTTTTTACGACCATATTTATCAGCTAGTACGCCAAAAAGCCCACCTCCTAGAGCAGTTGCTGCTAGGGATGCACCAAATACCCAAGATGTTGCTATATTACTTAAACCTAGCTCTTTACCAATAGGGATTAACAAGAATGTGTAAAGTACTAAGTCATAAAAATCAAATACCCAGCCAGCCCAACTCATTAGTAAAATTTCATAATGTTGCCGCGTAAGGCTATCATGCTCATTGAGTTTTAGTTTTGGTGTCAAAGTAGATGTTTCCATTGTTGAGGTTAAGACCAATTACTGGATAAATAACGACTTTACAAAATCACTAAGAGTGTATTCTTGATAATCCTTAAACTCTCCTGCATCAAAGAATATTCCATAACATTTAGGGCAATTTTCATAGCGAATATGTTTTTGCCTATCATCAGTTCTACTTTCCATAGGGTAATCACAAATAGGGCAATTTATTTCTGTGTCACTATTCCACATTTTTCCCATAGCACTATCACCAATGTCTAGGATTTTTGCTGCTCGCACAGCTTTTAAATGATCAGCTTCAACCCTATCAAACCAAATACCATAACAATTGGGACAACGATCAACAACAATAGAGGTATATTCTATTTTTTCCATTAAGTAGGAACATTTAGGACAATTGATAAAATACTTATTCATAAGGAGTTAAATGATTTTTATACTCTTAATCACTTATTTTAATAGAGCTATAGTTGCTCTATTAATAGACATTATCAGGAATAACGCAATGTAGGGGCGAACCTATGTGTTTGCCCTTCTTCTCAATTACTTGTCTTTATCTCTATCTTTATCTTTTTTAAGAGGGCGAACACATAGGTTCGCCCCTACTAGATGTTATTTAGGCATTATCAACTTTTAAGGGTTAAAAGGAAACTATTTTTTCTCC
>JAHFUF010000101.1 GCA_023265235.1 Blastocatellia bacterium | reverse complement strand
TACACCGCGACTGCGCACTGTTACATCAGGGTTATTTAGCAGCTTAAGTTGTGGCGTACTAAAGTCAGTATACTGCAAGTAATTAAATCGACGCACTTTATACGGACAGTTATTTGCACAATAACGTGTTCCTACGCATCGGTTATAAACCATATCATTAAGCCCTTCTGAGCTATGAGTAGTAGCATTTACTGGGCAAACAGTTTCACAAGGGGCTTTTTCACATTGCATACAAGGAAGAGGTTGAAAATAGGCTTCTGGGTTTTCCAGCGGTTCATCATGTCCATTGTCTGTATAGTAACGATCTATACGTATCCAATGCATATGACGACCTTTCATAACTTGTTCTTTACCAATTACAGGAACGTTGTTTTCAGATTGACAAGCCACAGCACAAGCATTACAGCCAATGCAACTAGTCATATCTATAGTCATGCCCCAAGCATAGCCTTTGTATTCAAACTCTGGGTACATAGAAAGGTTTTCTGGATGAGATAAGGCATTACTTTCACCATGTTCAGCTTTGTTCTCACCATGTTCGGCTTTCTTTTCACCATGGCCTTCGCCGTGTTCATCACCTTTACCAGAGTTATATGCGTCAAAGGTTGAAACTCTAAGTATATCTTCATCACGTCCGTGTAATACTTGTTGGCCTTGTGTACAAGCCATTTGGTAGGTATCTTCTATCTTTTTAACACTTACCGTACCACCCCAAGGCTCGGCACTAGCACGAATTGAATATGCGTTAAATCCTGTGTCTGTACCGACTCTACCAGCATTTTTACGCCCATAACCTAAATGTAGTGTTACACATTCATTAGCATGTCCAGGTACAATCCAAGCAGCAGCTTTTAGAGTTTGCCCTTGGTAGCTAAGTTCTACCATATCAACGCTATTACCACCTCGTTCACCACCGCTATAATTAAAATTTCGAGAAACTCCTAGGCGTTGTGCTGTAGCAGGGCTTATTAATACTGCGTTATCCCAAGTAATTTTTGTTAATGGTTTTGGTAGTTCTTGTAGCCAGCCATTATTAGCAAACCGTCCATCAAATACTGTAGGATCTGGAGAAAATACTATTTCCATTTCTCCTGCTTTAGAATCTACATTAGCACTAGCAAAAGCGTCTGTTTTAAGAGAGACAGTTTTAGAAGGTAGTGCGGTTCCAGCAATTAAGCCATCGTGCAAAGATTTACGCCAAAAGCTTTCAAAGTCACCGCTAGTGTTTTTAGTTTGCCAATAAGCACGAACGGTTTCATAACTAGTGCGGTCTTTTTGGTCACTAAAACCAGAGAAAAATTCGTGTATTGTTTTCCCATAATAAAGAGGAGCAATCAAAGGCTGTACAATTGAAGCAGTTCCATCAAAAGTAAGAGCATCACTCCAAGACTCTAAATAATGGGTTTCTGGCACATGCCAATGGCAGAGTTCTGAGGTTTCTTCATAATGCAAGCTATAATGTATTCGTAAAGCTACTTTTTGCATAGCTTCACCAAATTTCAAATCTGCTGGGCCATTATAAACAGGATTGCCTCCAACAATAGCTAACATATCTACTTCACTAGAATTCATATCATCAACTAGGGATTTAAGAGAGCTTGTATAGCCATTAAACCCTTCTGGTGAAAATTCAGTAGGTTCTGTATAAGTTAGAGTGCTGCCAGCATTACCTAGGGTTTGATTTATTGCATGAGCTAGAGCATGTACAATTGTAGGTTGTTCATTACCAGCAATAACTATACTAGTACCTTTGTTAGCTTGTAATTCAGCCACTAGGGCAGGTACCCAGTTCTTATAGGGGGTGTTTTCTGCACTTCCAGTA
This sequence comes from Blastocatellia bacterium, assembly GCA_023265235.1. Taxonomy (GTDB): domain Bacteria; phylum Acidobacteriota; class Blastocatellia; order Chloracidobacteriales; family JADJPF01; genus JADJPF01. The sequence goes on along the minus strand of JAHFUF010000101.1, from coordinate 8,824 downwards.
ACACCTGCAACCCCTAAAGCACTTGCTAGAGCTTTTGTAAAACCAACTAGTTCACTTGGTCTTAATGGTAAACGGTGATCTGAAGAAGCACCTGTGTTGGTTATTGTAGATTCTGCTGTATAAAGTCTTAGTACCTTTTCGCTAGTTGTGCGACGACGAGCAGAAAACTCACGGGCATACCTAAGAGAGCCTCCTCCGTTGTTAAGAAAATCTGCACCTAGAGAAAGCACCACATTTGCTTTAGAAAAGTTATAAACAGTATTAACTGCTTCACCAAAAGCCAGTTGAGTACCAGCACGGCTACCTTCACCTACAGCAGGTTCATATTGATGCCATTTGGCTTTAGGATAAATAGCTAGTAGTGCTTTGATTTGGTTAGCCAATGTAGGAGAGTTAACAGCCCCAGTTAAAAACCTAAACCCTTCACCACCTGTTGAGCGGCGTACTTCTAGAGCTTCACTAACTGCACCTAAGAAAGCACCCCAAGACTTTGACTCACGTAAATAAGTTATGTTTTGGGCACGATCTGGGTCGTAGAGATCTAGAATAGAAGCTTGGCCATAGACATCTGATCCACCTAAACTGGCTGGGTGATCAGGGTTGCCTTCTATTTTGGTTGGTCGTCCCATATGACTTTCTACTAACACTCCTGTTGCTGTTCCAGCTAAAGGTATAGTAGTAGCAAAGTACAAAGGCTTACCAGCAACTATTTCTTCTGGTGGCCTAACATAGGGTCTGATTTTTTCATTAGGGATAAGCTTTTCAGTTGGCAATTTACAAGCAGCTAAGCCAGCAAAAGCAAACGAGGCAGCCATTATTTTTAGGAACTTGCGCCGACCAAAAGGATCAAGCCATAGTTCAGTATCATCAGGAAACTCTGGGTTTATTGCTTCTTGAAAATCAGCGTTTTCTGATAATTCGTCTAAGCTACGCCAAAAGATTTTCCCTTTTTCATTAGCGAGCCGCGCACGAATAGAAACAAGATCAATACGATCAGTTTGAGATTTGTCGTGTGTATTATTCATGATGTCTTTATCAATTTATCGATGACATGTAGAACAACTAGTTAGTAGTTCTTTACTAGGAATATTATACTGTTTTGCTAATTCGCGACCTTTTACTTCTTGATCAGCAGGTGGTTCCCATTCCATATTAAAAACTTCTTCTTTAGGTCGAAGTACTTTTTCAGGACTGCGATGGCACTGTAAGCACCATTCCATCTGCAAAGTGTTTTCTTTCCACATTAGTGGCATTTGGTCTACTCTGCCATGACAGCTTGAGCAACCAACCCCTTTATTAACATGGATACTATGATTGAAATAAGCAAAATCGGCGAGATTATGAACTCTTTGCCAAGTTAAAGGCTTACCAGTTTCAAAGCTACTGCGTACAGGTTCAAGCGTTGGGCTAGTAATCCAAACTTGGGAATGACAATTCATGCAGGTTCTAGTTGGCGGGATACCTGCGAAAGCTGAGTCTTCTACAGAGGTATGGCAGTAACGGCAATCCAACCCTAAACCACCAACATGGTGCTTATGGCTAAATTGGATTGGTTGTTCGATAGCGACTTGGGCCTGAGTAAGGTAAGAAGAACGTATTACTATTAAATTAAAGACCCCGCCACCTATGGCAACGAGTAAACCAGTTATGATGATACTAATTTTAGCAAGATTATTAAAACTACGAGGAAAAATTTGTGCCATTTTGTTTACTGTCTCATTTCGCTCTGCTCGTGATTTCGCTAGAAAAGCTTATTATATAGAGCATTAATTTACAAACTTACAAGCTTTGTTTGCTACCAAACTCAGTATGCTTTGGACGATTTTGCAAATGGTAAATTAACTAGGCTGACTTACGCCTGAAGTGCAATTTTAACATATGATTTTGGTAGACTTACGTCCACTAAACGAAATTTTCAAATTGCTTAATTTTGTTCAACTATGTGGAGGTCGGCTAGATTGTAATGGAAGATGTTGCCGATAATCAACCCATTATTGGGCAATATTTAACTTTTTTCACCAGATTTTATTAATGAAAAAAAATAGCTAGCTAGTTAGATAACTATCTATTTCTAAGAAACCTTACTAGTGCCCAATCCATTTTTAAGGCAACTTCCTCTGTTTCTAAATTGTTGGTAACTATCTCAATAACAGTAGCATAGTTATTCGATGCCGTAGCTCTTTCAATAACCTGTACAAACACTTTTTCACTACCTTGGAGTTTAGTAATAGCTAGAGTATATGGCTCGTGCGGTAATGGATCATAACTCGATTTTACATCTTTAGCATTGTCATTTTGATCAACAAATACCGTTTGTAAACGAATTATTGTAGATTTATTAATCTTAGCTCTCCAATTAACAGTCCCATTAAAAGCTAGCTGCCAATCTAAACTTAAGGTGAAGAATTGCTCTTTCTTGGGTATTAATTCTAGGGTTAAACTATATTTATTATTAATACTTGGAGGTTCTATAATTCGAGTGATTACATCGCCTTCTGTACGAATAACTTTAGTATCAAAAAGCCTGCCTGGAAACCTTCCTCTTAGACTTGAAGAGAGGTTGTCTTTACCTTCAAGGTAACTAACTTGGTTGCCAGTAATCTGCATTTTTACTATACCGCTAATAGTCCCTTTAATTTGTAAACTACCATCAGATTGATAATCAGCCCCTGTACGTAAAAAAATCTCACTGGATTTTTGGTCTACATAGGCTTTTTTTTCTGGAAAATATTTCAAAACATTTTTGTAAACCCTTAAGGCTTCATCATATTTGTAAGACTTCATTAAACCTTCGGCTAAGTTAAATTCACGTTGCCCTTGAGCTAATCTTAGAGCCTCTTTTAGTCGTGTTTCATTAGGATAGAGGCTTAAAGCCCCGCTTAATGAACTAATGGCTTTGTTTAGGTCAGGTTGCTCTAGTGTAGCTAATGCAGAGGTAATAAAGTGTTCTTTTTCTATTTTTTCAATCAAAACCTCATAGTCTTTAATATTTGGATCTATAAGAGACAGCTTACGATAGAGTTCTAAAGTTTTCTCTACATCACCAGTGTTTTTGGCTACTTCAACAGCAAGTTTAAGGTTTTTTAACCTACATTGACGAGGAAAATCATTTTGAGGAGCAAATACTATCCATTGTTCATATAATCTAACTGCTTCTAAATAATTATTTTGCTTTTCTGCTGCTTCACTTAATAGATCATAGGTTTCTAAAATAAACTCTAGTGGTTTAGGATCTACAGGGTTAATTTTGTTTATTTCTATATACTTAGCTACTGCCGCTTCTGCCTTACCAGTATCTTTAAGCTCTTTTGCTTCTTGATAGATAAAAGCTGTTTTATACAAAGTATCTGCAAGGTTTATTACTGCTGGTTTTACCCCTTTATGTGGAGCATTTATAGCGGCTTGTAAATAAGATATTGCATTAAGATAATCGCCTGTTTCTAAGAGTCTTCCGCCTGTCATTAAATAAAAAGAAAGTGTCCTACCTCTAGGAACAGTACTAGTAATTTTCCCTTCACCGCTTTTTGTCTTAAGTTTTTGAGCAGATAGATTGCCTGGGAATACTACTAGTGTCAAAAGAATAGTTAATATTAGCCGTTTATACATAGCTTAGAGATCATGAGAATAATTTTAGTAATTAATTTTAGCTAATGTTAATAGATTCGCTGGTTAAAGTCAGTAGTGTTTTAACTAGATTTCCCTTTAGTTTAAAAAAGAAAAAGCAGGACAAGTCCTGCTCTATTTTTCAACCATTCCAGTTTCATTCAGTTTCATTTCTAGAACTTCAAAATCCTATAAGAGGAACTTCTTACAGCCCCTAAAGCACCTGTTGAACCCTTAAAGGTTACTGACGCACTTCCAGTTAATGTATTAAGACTCACCTTATTATCAAACCCAGTAATATCAGCAGCAACTACCTGCCCTGTATAAGTACAATTGCCTGTTAGCTCAACTTGTTCACGAGCATAAACCACCCCTTCAAATGTGATAGATGTAGTTAAGTTACCTTGTAATGCGACATCTGTACCAGCTAAAAAGATGAATTGTGGATTAGTAAATGGAGGTGCAATAGGATCAAGTTTTGCTTTTAATTGACCTACAAAATTAGGTGTCCCTTGTACGTCAATATAACCTGTAGTGATAATAGTTAGAGGCACGGGATTAGCATCACTACCAGGATTACCTGTAACTTTTACATTTCCATCAAAGAAATACACTTTATTTTTTAAGGCGGTAGAATCCAAAGAAGCATCATTAGAAAATAAATTACCATTATTTGCTCTAGATCGCGTACCGGCTGGAGGGTTTGGAGGAGGACAATTTGTAGTATTAGCACAAGGAGTACTACCGCCACCGCCACCACCGCCACCGCTACTAGAAGTACCTGGCTCCCAACCAACATCCGTTAAACCTGTAACACTGGCTGCGCCTGGAGCACTAGTTAATTCATACCAAGAACTTAAATTACCATTACTAGCCATACTAGCAATCTTTGTAACCCCGCTACTACGATCTATAACAATTGCGTCGTCTTCATTAGGTTTAGTGCCTGAACCACGATTATTACACCAATCTTCAAATTCTTCTTCCGTTTTATCAGTCAAAATCTTTAACAAACCATTTTGAAAGAAGAAAAATGCTGGTGTGCCATGAAGACGCTTACGTTGAGAACCACTAGCACCTTTACTAGAAAGAAAAATGATATCTGCGCCAAACTTATTGGCACTAGTCGCACGAGCATTGGTGTTTTTATCTTCAACTTGTGTTAACCAAAAACTATTACTTGTTTGAGGATCAGGAGGAGCAACATCACCAACACCACGTAAAGGATTTAAGTCAGGAACAATCAATATAGGTTGGCTTCCACCAGAAAAACCACAAACTTTTATCCCACCACCACCACCACTTGTACAATTAGTAGCTGGAGTAGAAGGGCAATTTTCACAAATAGTTGTAGAAGACGTAGCACTTTGTTCAACAGTAGGAGAGCCGCTTAAACAAAGACCATCGTTAGCATGAATTCCTCCATAAGAACCCAGTATCTGTGAGCTACCCGACATTACTGTGCAACCTTCAGTAATTACAGCAGGGTAAGGAAAAAAGCCAACAATGCTGTCTACTGTTACTTCAGAAACAGTAGTAGGAGTGCCTCCAACAGTTCTGATTTGTCTAGCAGTAGAACGAATTAGCACACGAGCGTTAAAATCTTTGTTTCGCCCTGAAAAACTACTAAACTTAGTATTATTTGACCCAGGACATTCAACAAACTCTTTATTACAATTATCAAAAGCATTATAAGCTGTGCTACTAGTGTCTGGCCCAGGTATTTTATAAACAGGAGCAGGATTACTAGTATAACCTGTAGGGTATGCTATTGCTCCACTACCGCTAGGATGAGCATTAAATAACCTACTGTAGGGATCGTCATCATCATATACTTCTACATAAACTTCATAAACAGAATTAGTAACAGAGTCAGGAAAACGTAGTCGCCCTCCCCATTTAGCATTATCTCCAACTGTTTTAGCAGCACCAAAACCTGAAGCCGTTAGTTGTGCTTGAATATCGCCAAGATTAGGAGGTGTAGTTGTATCAGAGGTAAAACCTTTTACTGTATCAGGAAACATTGGCCCTGTTTGACCAGAAGATGGCAAAGTATAAGTAGTAGTAGATCTTGGCCAAAATTCGCTTGTGGTGCCAATGACAAATTCATTTCTATGTGTCTCTAAACCTGTGTTTAATCCAGAACCCAGAGCATCAGGCCCAGCCAGGAGGTCGTTAAAATCGCCTTTCATTTGTTTTACCATAGAGACAGCCATATTTAAGCCTGCTTCAGCATAATAAAACCCTTTTGATGCTTCTTCTGACCTAGAAGCTATTTGCATTTCTATAGTAGTAGTCGAAGCAACAGAAAGCCCTAAAGCAGTCATTAGAATTAATACGATCAAAACTAGTACTAAAGCAACTCCACGAGAGTTACTAACAAGCGATATTTTTTTTAACTCTTTTTTATTTTTCATACTTTTACTCCTAAAAAGAAAAACTTAGCGATTTCTTAGTTTTACAACAGAAACCAAACTGGCATATCGAAAGCGTTTTTCATAAAGTGTTTCTATAGCAACAGCACGATTAGATCGTGCTGTAACACTAATAGTCACTTGGTTTTGCACAGAATCAACTACAAACTGAAGGTCTGTAACAAACTCTGCAATAGGAATAGATCTAGTAAGACTCCCCTGAGCAGGAGCAGTGCCTCCTCCTGGCAGAGTTTGACCTTGAGCAGGATTAAAGTTATATAAATTAACAAGCCCAGTAGCTGTATCTAGATAAATAACTACATTTTCACTAGTAATAACATTGGCAGAAAAAATCATAGTGCCTGCTGTAGTGCTACCAACCTCTGTTGTTGTAGCACCATCACCATCAAAATCACTAAAAAGCTGTAGAGATTTACCCATAGGGCATGGATTACCTGTTGTGCCGCCGCAAAGAGTAACTGGAATAGTTTTACCTGTAGAAGGGCTACCTGTAAAAGTAGTAGGGTTAAAGGAATCATATAGTCTAACAAAATTTAGGTTATTAAGAGCTACAATGTTTTGAGGGTTATTTCCTGCGGTTTGAACAATTTCTGAAATACGGTCAATTGCATAACGACAATTTTCCTGTGCTTGAGAATTAGCTAGTTCAGCGTCAAAAGCCTTTTGCCCTACAGCTAATGTGCTAAATACTGATGCCATAACTACCGCCAAAATTAAGAGCACTAATATTAATTCAAGTAAGGAAAACCCTTTTTTAGAATCTATTTTTTTTGATATACCCATAAGTACTCCTTAATTTTTAAGAGGGGTTAGTAAGTAGTGTGGCAAATTGGATTCTTTTAGCATATTGCGCATCATTTACGATTGGAGCTATACGAACAATTACATACACAGATGTTTGTTCATTACTAGTAGTATTCTTTACTGGAGTTGGCGAAGAAAGGATGCTAGTAAAATTAGGAATAGTAGATGATTTAGCATAAGCATTTGTTAAGCTAAACGGTGTAGTCGCACTACCAGGATCAACTACTGCTGTAGAAGATGAATTATAGCCAATTACTAGATACCGAACTTCAAAAGCGCGCTTAGCCCAATTAATGTCTCCTACAGTGGTTTCACGCATATCATAATAAATTACTTTTTGGGTAATAGAATCTTTAACAGGTTCAAAATAAATTCCAGAAATATGTGCTTTATCTGCATTCCCTGGAGAGGAAGCGGGTAGAGAAGTAGCTACTGGGCCACCATCACTAGACATTAGCAAGGTGCCACCTATTTGTATTCTTGGATCAAAGTTTGGGCTACTACTATTAGTAGTCCAACTATTTATTGCTCTTAATTTTTCAACTATATTTTTTCCAGCTTTAATTCCTAAAGATGTGTTTTGGGCAAATTTATTAGAGTAAGTAGCAGCAATAAAAAGCTGAGCCACTCCTAAAACACCAATAAATAGAATTAATAAAGCAACACAGATCTCTATCAAGGTAAAACCTGAGCATCGGTTGGGTAAATATTTATTAGGTAAAGTTTTCATAAGAGTCCACCTTTTAAGTAATACTAAAAGACTTAGTAAGTTAAAACTGACACCCCGCCTCTTAAGGAGATTGCAAGACTAAATTTAATATTTCTACTGACTTGCCTACAGGCAATTACTACAGCACCACTAGGATTACTAGATAAATTACTGCTCATACAAGAGTTATTAGCTTGTCGATATTCTAGTTGTAGTTCGCCTCTAGAATCGTAAACAATAACAAACCAGCCATTATAATTAGGTATCCCTAATTCAGGGGCTACATTAGCTTCATTTGGTTGACGAATCTGTGTAGTGCTATTAACTGGGTTTGAAACTCCACGAATAGTAGTAGGGACAGCAAAACAGCCTGACCCACCATTTACAGACAAGGTAATGGTACTAGCAAGTATATTCCTCATTGTTAGCAACACGACTGACTACGCGAGCATTCTTAAATCCATCTGGAACACCATTTCGGTTTAAGTCAACAAATACTCGTGAATTTGATGGATCAATAAAAACAGCAATTGGCCGCCCTTGTCCAATTGCTTGCTGGCGAGCTAGATTTAGTTGTGCTGCAAGCCCTTCTGCTGAACCTTTTACCCGATAAAGCGACAAAATTTGTGCTAAGTTTGGTATTGTAACTGCCGCTAAGATCAAAATAATGGTTACAACAACTAAAAGCTCTATAGCAGAAAAACCATTGCGTTTTGTCATAAAGCTCCCCTTATTTTCACTATAAACGTTATTTACTAGGAAATTTTGCTAGGCGACATAGTATTATTCTATATGGGTTAAAATCTTAATACTTTCCTAACAAATTATTGCATAATTATCTCATAGTTTTTATTAAGATTGTGTTAAATTTTAGCTTTAACATATGGTCTGTTAAATTTTTATTTTTCAAAGAGTTATAAATTTTTTATTAAAATAAAAACTATTTTTGACTTCACATAATAGTTATGATATATCAACATATAATTATCTTTTTTATTAACCCAAAATTTAGTTTTTGAAGTTAGATAAAAGTAAAAAGCAACTTAAAGAAAACCAACAATGATTAGAAATAAAGGATACTAATTTATGGAACTACAAATCAGAGTAATAGAAGAGGGCGAAATTCTAGACAACGAGCTAGACAACGAGCTAGAAATCTTAGACATTACTGCGATGGTGGCCATAGATGAAATAGAGGCACAGGAAAAAACCCTGAAAACAAATACAAAACCTCTACCTACTTTCACTGAACCTCTTGACTTCAACTCCACGC
>JAHFUF010000691.1 GCA_023265235.1 Blastocatellia bacterium | reverse complement strand
ACAAATTAAACCTAGAAATCAAAAAACTTGGGTTCGCAGCTATTGAAATTGGCATAGGAATAAATACAGGAGAAGTTACAGTAGGTTGTATTGGTTCAGACCGTCGTATGGACTACACTGCTATTGGTAATACTGTCAATCTAGCTTCTCGATTAATGTCACAAGCTAGAGGGCAAAATATATTTATTAGCCAAAGCACTTATCAGCTATTAGGAAACGTATTTCGCGCTAAACCTTTAGCTGACACAGAGTTAAAAGGACTTAGCACTTATACCAAAGCCTATCAAATTATCTATAAATAAAGTTACTCTGGATTTTATCCTTAAATTTTCTGATTTTTCTCTTCAGAAATATAAAAGCTATAGTATCAAACTTAATTTTTCATTATAATAGTTAATCCAGAAATATAATTAGGCTGCTTTTTATCGTATCTAAAACTTTACTTACAACACAACAAAAATGCCCTCTACTTTTTTAAGTAGTATCTAGGTTTTATAAATTTTATCTAACAAGCAGCATAATTTTCCGGCATATTTCCAACTTTTGCTTAAAAAATTAAAAGCTTTACCTAATTGACTTTATTGCCGATATTTACACTTAAAACATAATCTTTAGCTATAGATATAATCAGTAATACTAACTTATTAGTATTACTTGGAGAAACTTATGAAAAGCTCATCAGCTAGTCTTTTTGGTGTAGTAGTTGCGATACTTACTCTAGTAAGTGCAGTATTATTAGTAGCTTCTGAAAGTTATGGCACTGCTCTTTTAGCTATTGCTCTTGGAAGTGGAGTAGCAGTTTTACTTTTTACTGCCCAAAATATCGTTGGCCACCTTGAAGAATTACGCCATGATATAGAAACTTTGCGTGGTACATCAAACAAAAACTCTTCTTTTGAAACCTCTATAAAAGAACTTAAAACAGAGATAAGTAAGCTCTCCGAGTCTACTTCTATAGCCTTACGAAGATTACCAACACACAACACACCACTCTCAAATAACATTGGGGCTGCGACTACAGCATTATCTCCACCCGCTCCTTTTACTCCTCCAGAACCTCCACCATCAATTTCGTCACTAAAAAAAGATAATTACCAGGCTTTTGGAGCATCTTTATCATCCTCATCAAGTTCACCTTTGTCTTCTTTGAAGCAAAACCCTGATCAAAACTTAGTATCTAAGTTTCCCTCTCCTTCTGATGATCCTAATCGTACTAATGCTTCTTTTGCATCTCTTAAAAATCCAACTACTTCGGCTAACAATGCTGTAAACCATACAGGCGATCATGATTTAATGGAAACAACTCAGTCCTTTTTACCTCATATTGTTTCTTCTGGCCATTCTGAAGAACCACGAAATGAAAGTAAATCGACAACCCTTTCTACACAAGACACAATAGGCTTTGAGCCTAGCGCACTAGCTCCTGCTGAACCTGAACCTACTAGTGCTACTTATTTGGAACCACTAAAACCTCCATTTAAGCCTCCTTCTAAAACACATAGCAAAATTAAGAAAAGATATAGTACTTTTGCAGGCTTATCACTTAGTGAAGACATTCCAGAAGGAAATAAACATAGAGATAATATCTTAATACCACCACCTCCTCCCCCTCCTCCTAACAAAATTGAGAAAAAGCGCTATAGTACTTTCGCAGGCATTGCTTTAGGTGAACGTAATAGGATTAGCCCTCCTAGTGTACCTAGTCCAAGTAGTACGCCTGCTTCTCCTTCAGCAAAACCGGGAAACCCTTTGTCTATTTTATCTCCATCTACTGTGACCAATTTAGGTTTTTCTAAAAACACTGATGGTATAGGAGTTTCCAGAGAAGAATTGGTTGAATCGCAAGCTAAAGCTCAAGCTAATTTAACCTATCCTATTCAACCTACTCCAGCAACTCCAGCCCCACCAGACCCAATAGCTCCTATGGCTAAAGGAACTCGTAAGCGATATCAAACTTTTATGGGGCTTTCTTTGTCTAAAACCCCCCAGCCAATTAAGCGTTATGAAGAATCTTCTATAGAAGCTACTACTCCGCTACCTGTAGCCATAGGTGCTGGAACCTCATATACTAAAGCCCCTACTCCCTCTGCATTACAAGCAGCGATTAATCGTGGACAACAAGGTAATTTGGTAGATGGTTTTTGCTCTTTATGTGGTAGCCCACAAGCAGCAGCTAATGATTATGCCAATACTGGCTCAGAACCAGAGTTTTGTTGGTATTGTGGAGCTAAGTTAAAATAGTTTTTACAATTAGTAGACATTTTATTTTAAAAATTTTAAATTTAAGTGATAATATCCTACTACCTCACAAAACTCTATGAAGTGGCTTTTAATTTCAAAGTTATTGCGTTTACCTAACTGTAACGTTATACTGCCCTTTAACAAATATTCAAAATTTTGTAACAAATTTAGCTGCGATTTTTTAATCCCCAATACTTCTACTTGGCTATAATTTGGGGGAAAATTTATCCCATAATTTATAAGGGTTTAGACGCTAGTGAGCGCCTATGGGTCAAACCTCAATGTTCAACAATGATGACGAACGAGACGAGCTCATTGAGCGATATTTGCCCTATGTACGTTCAATTGCTCAATCAATTGTTTCTAAACTTCCTCCTCAGATAGACATTAATGATCTGATAGGTTATGGCCGTATTGGACTAATTGAAGCTGTGGAACGCTTTGACCGTACTCGTGGAGTTAGTTTTAAGACATTTGCTTATTATCGTATAAAAGGTGCTGTTTACGATGGATTACGCCAAATAGGATGGTTTTCACGCTCAGAATTTGCACGTATTCGTTTTGAACAAAGCGCTAATGAGCAAATGAATAATTATTCTGACTCTAATAGCGAATTGCGTAGCCAAGGGGTGGATGACGAAGTTAAAGAAATTGAAGCAATATTCTCTGGAATTGTTTCAGCTTATATGCTCTCTCTAGAAACATCAGAGTCCCTTAACACCCCTGAAACCCGTGCGACTCCAGATGAGGATTATGAAACAAAAGAGTTTCGTCAAATTATTCGAGAAGCTATTGAGAACTTACCTGATACAGAACGTAAACTTATTGAATATTATTATTATCAAGGCTTAACTTTGGAGGAAATTGGTAATAAATTGGGTTTATCAAAATCTTGGACTTCTCGATTACATACCAAATGCCTACAACACTTATGCCAAATGCTAAAGAGTAAAGGAATTGCTAGTGCTACTTAAAAACAAATATAACTTCAGTATTTGCCTTGGCACAAGTC
>JAHFUF010000690.1 GCA_023265235.1 Blastocatellia bacterium | reverse complement strand
AAATAGTTTAATGTCTTGATAATTTGCTCTCAAAATGCGAACATAAGAAAATAGGACTAGATAAATGCACATAATCAGCAGAAATGCACATAATCAGCAGGAAAGCCTTATTAGAATTTGCTAGAAAACATCCTGGCTCATATCAGCCATTAGATGATTGGTATAGGGTGGCAAAGAAAGCTGCTTGGCAAAGTATTACTGATACAAAACGGGTTTTTCCTCATGCAGATGCGGTTGGCGATTGTACTGTCTTTAATATAGGCGGAAATAAACATCGGCTTATCACCAGAATTAACTATGAAAACCAAGTAGTCTTTATCCGTTATGTGCTAACTCACTCTGACTACGATAAAGGAGGATGGAGAAATGAATGCTAACAAAGTAATAGATTCAGTCAAATATGCACAGCTATTAACACAAACTTTACCCTTAGTAATAGAAACAGAAGAAGAAAATGAACACTTTCTTGAAGTTATTCACTCTATGATGGGTAAAGAATTATCACCAGAAGAAAATGTATTATTTAATTTACTAGTAACTTTGGTGGAAAAGTTTGAAGAACAACATTATCCAATGCCAATAGGAGAAAGTAGCCCTGATAGGATGATTCGCTTTTTGATGCAACAGCGAGATTTAGAACTAAAGGATATTTACCCTATTTTTAGTAACTCAAGAGGTCTTACATCTGATGTGGTAAATGGCAAACGTAAGCCTAGTAAAGCACAAGTTAAAGCATTAGCAGAGTTCTTCCATGTTTCGTCAGACCTTTTTCTTTAAGTTAATCTAATACACAGAGGTATTGAAAGGGCTATGATGCAAGATAGTAATAAAGAAATAAGTTATAAATGTATTAAATGCAATAATCTGATACATACAAGAGAAAAGTATTTGACAGGAAAAATATGCTTTTCTTGTAGTTCAAAAAAAGTAGACATATCTGTTGTATCAGCAGATATACATAATTTGGTCAAAAAGCTAAATAGAAGGCCAAGCCTAGAAGACTATATGGCTCAAGGTAAATATCCAATAAGCATGGTTTATAAAGTATTTGCAAAAGAGTGGGAAGAAATACTATCTAGTTTGGGCTATAAAACTCCAAAGGCTACTTACACCTATCAAAATGCCGTAGAAGAAGTAGAAAGAGTTGCTAAAGTACTAAACAAGCTCCCTACCCTTGATGAGTACAATGAAATAGCCAAAATAGATGCTGATACTCTTAAGCGACTGGCCAAAGCTAGCGATTGGTTAGAGGTTTTAGTAACAGTGTTTAATATACCAAAACAAATAGTAGACCAAGCACTTAACCCAAACCACGTTTATTATCAGGAGCAAGTAAGTAAATTAAAGACTATTTCTGATAAACTCAGGCGTGCTCTTACTATAGAAGAAGCTACTAAATATGGTATTAGTGTAGATTTACTGATGAAACGGCTAAACAAGAACTGGATAGAACTATTAGTGCTGGCAGAAATAGACGTTACTATAGAAGCAGGTAGTCTCAGTTTAACCCATAGATTAATCTCTAAAGAGGAAATGCTAAAAGATCTTAACCTAATAGCAACCCAAATTGGGTATTATCCAAGTGAGTTAAAGTATGATTTATTGGGTAGCTACTCATCTACTGATTTAAAGTACAAGTTTGATAAAAGCTGGTTTGGGATTGTGGATTTAGCTAAGTCTTACAATCAAGACTTGCTAAGGAAAGACTCTGTTACTACACAAAAATCCTCTCTTAATAAAACTATAGTAGAGTTTTTAGGAAAGAAATAAAACTTGGATTTGTATAGGTTTTGATAGGTTTTGATGGGTTCTGATAGGTTTTGCTACACTTACTATGCGTGTAAATTGTGAGAAATTTCATAAAAGGGAAAAAGTAGTTAACGATTTAAGGTAAGTCCAAAAATTTACTTGCGGTCTAAAACCTATTGCTATAACAATAATACCTATCTAACTATATTAATTTTGTTATGATTAACAAAATCAGTGATTGTGTTCAAAAGGAAAAAAGTAAATGCAGTATCAAATATTGGTTAAGCAACAAACAGATAATAGCTTTCTGGCAACAGTATTAGGAATGCCAGAATGTAGGGTAGAAGCACAAACAAAAGAACAAGCAGTAGTTTTAGCTAAAGAAGCAATAGAAGACCTGCTTGGTCAAGGAGAAATAGTTTTGGTTAATATTGATACAATAAACTCAAACCCTTGGTTAAAGATGCATGGGCAGCTTAAAGATGAGCCAATGTTTGATGATGTTATTGGAGAAATAAAAGCTTATCGTGGCTCTGTTGATGAGCAGGACTAAAGCTAATGCCATTGTACGTATTAGACACAGATCATTTAAGCTTGCTCCAACGTGGTAATGAGGCTATTAGGACTCATCTACTAAGAGTGCCACCAACGGAAATAGCTATAACGGTGGTTAGCTTGGAAGAACAATTACGCGGTTGGTTGGCAGTTATTAATAAGCCAATTACTGGCGAGCAACGCATAAAAGCCTATTGTCATTTAAGGCAGATAACACAAGGCTTTTCTGAGTTAAATATTTTAGATTATAACCAACAAGCAGATAAGCTTTTTGAGCAATTTAGGAAAGAAAAAGTGCGTATTGGTACGCAAGACTTGCGAATAGCATGTATTGTTTTAGTTTATAAAGGTGTTCTTATCACACGTAATCTAAAGGATTTTAGCCAAGTTTTAGAATTACAAATTCAAGATTGGTCAGTGTAATTTCCTGTTTTAGTTTTCTATGGCGATAAAAAATAACATACTAGATAAATTGCCTAAACATACACAATACACAGATCCTTATAAATGCTGTGATTGTGGGAAAATTAAAGTAGTTAATTATAAGAATTATGAAGATGGTCAAATCTGTCCTGCTTGCAAAAGGAAAGCAAATAAACCAAACAAAATAGATTTAAGTGATTTCTCATCAGATGTACGTAGGCTAATACAACAGCTAGGACATCAACCTAGTGAGAGCGAGTATAGACAGATGGGTAAATATAGCCTGGCTATTGTTACTAAAGAGTTTAAGAAAAGTTGGTCAGAAATACTTGTTACTTTAGGCTATAAAGTGGCAAAAACTCACAAAAGCTAATTGTTTGACAGATGTTGCTTGTTGCCCATTGCCCATTGTATTTAGACATCTTATAAAAATAGCTACTTAAAAGTACTTATTTAACTCGGTTTGGATGATGATTGCTCACTGGTAATAAATAATAGGTATTCTATATAGCCCTTGAGAGAATGAATTA
>JAHFUF010000689.1 GCA_023265235.1 Blastocatellia bacterium | reverse complement strand
GTTGGGTTTTGTGTGCGAGCATATTCAAAGCCTTTGTGTATGCCTACCCCTTCTTGTGCATAAGTAGATGTCTGATAAATAGGGGTAATTACTGCCCCTGTAGCAGGATCAGGTTTTTGTCCTGCATGAATTGCGTTAGTAGCAAACCCCATATTTACTCCAAAAAATAATTTTAGACTACCAAAATCTAATCTAGAGAACTAAATTTCTTGACAAAGTTTTTTATGAAATAAACTATAAAGAGAATATCAACACCAGTTCTAAAAACTTGCTCTTAGTCGTAAATGCCTTTGCTCATGTAGCGTTCAGCGCTATCAGCAAAAACTGTAACAATATTAGCCTCTGTCCCAAAACGACGAGCAATTTCAAATGCTGCAAATGCATTAGCTCCAGAAGAGCTACC
The DNA here is from genome assembly GCA_023265235.1 of Blastocatellia bacterium. Taxonomy (GTDB): domain Bacteria; phylum Acidobacteriota; class Blastocatellia; order Chloracidobacteriales; family JADJPF01; genus JADJPF01. Next base: position 2,872 of record JAHFUF010000689.1, on the reverse strand, counting down.
ACAAAGAACCCCTTGCTCATAAGCCAGTTTCTTAAGCATCGCAAAAGCTTCTACGTCCATGACTTTGAAAATCTCGTCACAGATTTCACTATCAAAGTTACCAGGAATAAAACTTGCTCCAATACCTTCTACTCTATGTGGGCCAGGAGCACCGCCACCTAAGACTGAACCTTCAGTTTCTACTGCTACACAATAGACTTTAGGCATTTTTTCTTTGAAAAATCGAGCAATACCTGTAAATGTACCAGCAGAACCACAACCAATCACCACAGCATCAACGTGCCCATCCAATTGTTCGTCTATTTCGCGTGCCGTAGTCTCATAATGGAAACGAGGGTTAGCAGGGTTTTCAAACTGTTGCGGGGCAAAAGAATTAGGAATTTCTTTAGTGAGTTCTCGCGCTTTTTCAATAGCTGCTTTCATTCCTGCTTCACGAGGAGTATAAATTATTTCTCCTCCTAAAGCTTGCATAACAATCATTTTCTCGCGACTATAGCCTTCTGGTACACATAAAATTACTCTATAGCCTCGTGCTCGCCCAATTAAAGCTAGCCCTATTCCTGTATTGCCTGCGGTTGGTTCAATAATAGTTGACCCAGGCCCGATTAAACCGCGCTCCTCAGCATCTAGAATTAATCCTAGTGCTGCTCGATCTTTTATACTTCCCCCAGGGTTTAAGTATTCTAACTTAGCGTATACATTAGCTGCGCCAGGAGATTGTAATTTTTTTAAATGTAAAAGAGGTGTTTTGCCAATTATATCTAAAATGCTTTCTACAGCCTTCAGACCCATTATTTTTCCCCTAAAAAGTTAAGGCCAGAAGCGGCCTTACTCACTCGATAATATAACATTGGTCTTTAAAGTGTCAATTTGCTAGCACTGCTTGGAGTTAGTCAACAAAATGGTAAAGAAAAAGAGAGATTAATTAGGTGAAATTTTTAAAATTTTTAAGCTATGCTTCTACTTTTGTAGATAGAGCTTCTTCTAGTCCTATACGGAAATTATTTTGAAAATCAAGGTGCCATAATTCTTGAAATAGTGTTAGATTTTCCTTACGCTTATGCTTAAAATGTATTGCTAGTTCTTTTAACCCTAAAAGAAGTTCTTGATGCCCTTTATGCGCTCTACGATACTTTTTAAGTAACCCCACCATTACGTCGCAATCATGTAAATCTCCTAATAATTCTTGAATTTCTCTGAGTGTTTTAAGTTCTTGGCTCAAAGGTTGATTAAAACACATCTCAAAAAACTCTAGGCTATAGCGTAGTTTCTTGGCTGCAATACGAAACTGATGTAAGGCTTCGCTACTAAAACCATCTTTTGGGTCCTGTTTATAAAAATTTTTTAAGGTATTAAGGAAAATAGCTTTTTTTCTTTTATTATGAACTTTAACATTACTTTGTATAGCTTCAAAAAAGGCTAAGAATTTTCTTTCAAACTCTTTTTGAGCTAGTTTTTCCATATAATTAAAAAGTTTGGTGCGTTGTTGAAGACGTTTTGCTTGGCAATTGGAAACTATATAATTAATTGCTAGTACTGCTAAAGGTTTATCTGGTAGGTGTTCTATATGTTTTTCTAATAACTCGATTAGTACATCTAAGTCACGAACACTGCCAAGCTTACGTGCTAGTTTACGTGTACAAATAGAGAGGCGGGAAAATTTCTTATTGTGGTCAAAATAATGTGAAAAACTAGTCATTGCTGCCCACAAACGACGCAAAGACACTCGCATGTCATGTATTACTTCTATATCTTCACTAGTATGCACTAAGTTTTGATAGGAAAATGCTTCACGAAACTTTGTAAGAATAATTAGTCTAGCGCACTCAGAAAGAGGTAGCCCAGATCTTAAACCTTCTATCTCCCAACCTTTAGCCATTAAGTTTGCTCCCACAAAAAGAAGACTTGTGCCCGATCAGTGTAGTTACATTAACCATAATGTCAACTCTGCCCCACTAAATTATAAGGCAGAGATATTATCTTTTTGGTAGTTAATAACAAGTTTGACAGGGGTTTTGTCACTATGTTAAATTCCATCAAATAACTAAAAGCAAGTCCTTTTGCTTTTATAGCTTAACTAAAAAGAACTGCATTTAATTTCTAGTAGTTGTATGTTATGAAGCAAATTCTTAAGTTAACATTTGTGATGACACTAATTGCTGTCATCGGTACTATTACACTCATTAGCTTGTTTAAGATGCTCTACCCTAAAAATGTAGTGCAACGACCTGCTTTGCCAGCCTTAAATTTTTCTGGTGCCTATAGCCCAATTATACAAAATGATATTAGCGTAATTTACGAACGGGCTAATCCTGCCGTAGTCCGAGTTACTGCTACTCGAATTGTGCAAGAAAATGAAGAAGGAGATCTAGATTTCCCAGAAGGGCACCCAGACGTTGATAAACGTAGTCGTGGTGTAGGGACAGGGTGTATTGTTGATAAATCAGGCTATATCATTACTAATCAACATGTTATAGATAATGCTGAGCAAGTAAGGATTCGTCTTATAGATAATTCAGAAGTGTCTGCTGAAGTAATTGGATCAGATAAAGCAACAGATATAGCATTATTAAAAATAAGCTCGAAAAATACCCTTAGTGTAATGCCATTAGGCGATTCTAGTAGGCTTCGTATTGGTGAAACAGTAGTGGCAATCGGTAACCCCTATTCTTATGATCGCAGTGTTACTACAGGGATTGTTAGTGCTACTGGAAGAAAAGTTTTTAATACTCTTTATGAAGATTATATTCAAACAGACGCAGCAATAAACGTTGGTAATTCTGGAGGGCCATTACTTAATTTAGCAGGAGAGTTAATAGGCATTAACACAGTAATTCGTGCTGATGCTAATGGAATTAGTTTTGCCATCCCA
>JAHFUF010000688.1 GCA_023265235.1 Blastocatellia bacterium | reverse complement strand
AAAACGTCGTGTTTCCCATTGTTTAGAAACAAATGCCGCACTAGGATGAATAATAACAAATTCTCCCTTTACACCAGCTTGAGTTAATTTTTTAGCTACTATTTCTTGAGTAGTAGTAGTAACTTGCAAACTAAGCCTAGGAGCATTATTTATTGGCACGCCAGACCATTTTAGCAGTGCAAGCTGTTGTTCTACAGAGTGTATGTCATCTTTTTGCCAAATTTCTTGTGGACTAGGAGCAGCTAGGGAAAGCAACCTTGAATATCTGCCAGCCTTGTAGCCAATTGTAGTCTTGGCACCAGACAAACGAGTTAAAAACATTGCTGTTGAACCACCATGTAAGTTAAAAGCAATATCATATTGGCGTTGGCGTAAAGCTCTAATTATTTGTAATCGTGCTTGTAACTTGGCTGCCTGTCCTTTTATGGTTGGTAAAACAAAAAGTTGATTAACCTGGGGGTGGGAGCGCAAAACGGGGGCTGATAAAGACTCGACTCACACATCTATTTCTATATTAGGTCGCCACTCTTTTAAGGCTGTTAAACAAGGGGTTGTTAAAACTGTATCACCAATAGACCTTAATCTAACGAGCAAAACTCTTTTTACTTGATCCCAAAAATTTTCTACCATTAACACACATTGTTTGTTTGAACTGCGTCATCTAGTTTTTCAATAGTTGCCTCATCCGCCCTCATCATAGGAATCCCATCAATAATTGGGTAAATGCGGTGACATTCTAAGCATCTAAAACCGCTCCTATCAGCTTTGATATTGACTTTAATTTTACAAATAGGGCAACACAGCATCTCTAATGATTCTTTTAGAAAGCTTTCTAGTGATTCTTTAGTTGGGATCATTTGGGATTTCTCCTAGTTAATATCTAGTTAATATTAGGCATCAATTTCAATAGCACTTTTAATTGCATCAATAGTTGCTTGGACTTCTGCTAAATGGGTGCGAAAACAAAGTATTGCTATGCGCAATATTACTTCACCATTAATTGTTGTGCTGGAAATAAAAGTCTTTTGTGTTGCTATAATAAGCTCTAAAAACTTCTTATTAGCTGTTGTTAGCTTTCCTGTTTTAGGTTTGTAGCGAAAAGCTACAACCGAGAGTTGAGGCTCAGCAATAATTTCAATACCAGGAATTTTCTTTAATTCTTCACAAGCCCAAAGAGCTAGGTCTAGTTTCTCATCTAAATACTGGCGGAAACTTGCTACGCCATAAAGCTTAAGTGGAAGCCAAACTCGTAGACCTCGAAAACTCCTAGTTAGTTCTGGGGAGTAATCATTAAAATTCATTCTGTCTTCTGTAAGGTCTAGGTCTTGTAAGTAACTCGCTCCTACTTGATGTGCTTGCTTAAGTAGTTCGCCATTGCGAACTAGTAAACAGCCTGTTCCATAGGGAAGAAATAACCCTTTATGAGGGTCTAAAGTAATTGAATCTGCCTTGTCAATACCTTTGAAAAGCTTACGCCCACGCTCAGTAAGGACAAAAAAGCCACCATAAGCAGCATCTATGTGTAACCACATATTATTTTCTTTAGCAATATCAACTAAAGTAGAAACAGGGTCAACAGCACCAGTGTTTGTTGTTCCAACACTGCCAACAATTAGGAAAGGTGTTAAATTTGCTTGTTTGTCTTTTTCAATGGCGGTTAATAGTAGAGAAGGGTTTATTCTAAATTGTTTATCAGTTTCAATGACTCGAATATTGGCAGAAGGAAATCCTGCTAGCATTGCGGCTTTTTGTACTGAAGCATGTACTTGATCTGAAGCGTAAATAATGCCTGAAAAAAAGTTTTCTGGTAGCAAAGCACGACGGGCTGTAACAATAGCAGAAAAATTAGCTAGTGACCCTCCAGAGGTCAAAATACCTCTCGCGCTTTCTGGATAATCAACGCTACTACACAACCAACGAATTACAGATGTTTCTACTTCTACAGCAGCAGGAGCAATACTCCAAACACCTACATAACGATTGGTTGCAGCAGCAATAAATTCTCCTACTGCTGAGGCAAAAATACCTCCACCAGGAATATAAGCCTGATAAGTTCCGCCAGCAGTGTTAACCGCGCACCTAATAACATGTTTATCAATTAAAGGTAGAACTTTGTCTAGGTTAAGTCCTTGTTCTGAAATTGGTTTACGTATTTCGGTAAGATGAGAATCAAGGTTAGAGATATTAGACGCAGGTTCATTAGTTATATTTGAGAGGTAATTAATTACTAGGTTAGCCGCTTGTTGAATTAATAACTGCATTTCTTCTGCACATGGTTCTAGTTTGTGCAGACTATTAGGTTCGTTAGTCAGCATAGATAAGCTCTATTTGAGTCTCCTTAATAAAGGTTAATTTTGTTTACAAAAGACTAGTGTCTACTACCACGTTTTTGTTCACTACGACGAACTTCATCAATATCATAATCGCGTGTTTTGGCTCGTGAACCATATTTTTCATCGGCTTCACTTTTGCCACCAGCACGTCGTAGGATACGTAAAGAACGGTCTCTAATTTTTTTTACTTCTTTTTTGCCGTCTTCGAACTCAATTTCTACAGCAGGAGAACTTGGATCTGTAATTAGCTTAACAACTGTGCCATAAAACATTCCTTGAGGTGCAGCAAAGGATATTTCATCGCCAATACGGTATTCAAAAGTAGGTTGTTGTTGGGTTGGAGCATTAGAGTTATTTGGTGTTTTATTACTAAGAGCTTGTGCCTTGTTAGGCTGTTTAGGGTTATTTTTATTGTTCATAGGTTTGAAAGTTAGTCTCCCTTATTAACATTGGTGATTTGGAGATTTACCCTTATAGTACTATGATTTTGGTGTTTAGGAAAACCTAGCTTGTTTAAATTTCGCTCCTAGTACTTTTAACAGGTACTCAAATAGAAAAAATTAGGAACGTATATGAAAGAACGTATATGAAAGAGAAAAAGGTTTTAGTTGCAATTATAATGGGAAGTAAATCAGACCTAGAGACAATGAAAGAGGCTGCTAAGGTTTTAGAGCAATTTGACATTGGTTATGAAATGAAAATAGTCTCTGCGCATCGCACACCAGAGTTGATGTTTGAATATGCTCGTAGTGCCAAATCACGAGGTATTGAGGTAATAATTGCTGGTGCAGGAGGTGCGGCACATTTACCAGGAATGACAGCCTCTTTAACCACATTACCTGTTATTGGTGTGCCAGTAGAATCACGTATATTAAAAGGCATAGATTCTTTACTTTCAATTGTTCAAATGCCATCAGGTGTACCAGTAGCAACTATGGCAATTGGAA
>JAHFUF010000100.1 GCA_023265235.1 Blastocatellia bacterium | reverse complement strand
CATTTTTTATTTATGTATTAATTTATTGGCTTTACAAGGATTAAGGATTTTCATTGCTCATTTTAATTTTCCAAAACTTAGGTCTTAGTTACTTGCCTGAAAATGGTTTCTTTCCTAAAATCCACTGGGAATTTTCCAATTAAACTTTTAACTAATTTTTTAGGGGGGTATTTATGGTTGTTGGTGCAGAGACGTTTCAATTTCAAGCAGAGACTAAACAACTTCTTGATTTGGTTATCAACTCACTTTATACAAACAAGGAGATCTTTCTGCGGGAATTGATCTCTAACGCTTCAGATGCCATAGATAAATTGCGTTTTGAAGCTCTAACAAAAACCGAATTGTTAGAGGATGATGATAAGTTTGAAATCCGTCTAGAGACAGATAAAAAAGCTCGTACCTTGACGATTTCTGATAATGGCATAGGAATGAATCGCGAGGAAGTAATTAACAATATCGGTACTATTGCTAGATCTGGAACCAAAGAGTTTAGAGAAAAATTAAAAGATGCCACATCAGATAAAGGGTTAGTCGAGCTAATAGGACAATTTGGAGTTGGGTTTTATTCAGCTTTTATGGTGGCTGACAAAGTAAGCCTAGTCACTCGAAAGGCTGGAGAAAAAGAAGCAATTTATTGGGAATCTGTTGGTGACGGACAATATACATTAGATACTGCTGAACGTAGTAAACGAGGGACGACTATTATACTACACCTTAAGCCTGTAGAGCCTGAGAGCGGTATTGAAGACTATACAGACCCTTGGACACTTTCAAATGTTGTTAAACGTCACTCAGATTTTGTTGGTTATCCAATTATTTCTAAAGAAGAAAAAGAAGAAGTTGAAAAAGACGAAGAAGGCAATCCTAAAAAAGATGGCAAGACTACTACAGTGATTGAGGATAAAACCCTCAATTCAATGAAGCCTATCTGGACTCGTTCACAATCAGAGGTTAGTGAAAGTGAATATGCTGAATTCTATAAACATATTTCTCATGATTGGACAGAACCAATAAAAACTATTTCTCTCAAAGCAGAGGGTCGAATAGAGTATCAAGCCCTTTTGTTTATTCCTTCAAAAGCACCTTTTGATCTTTATTATCACGGCTCCGAGTGGGGGCTTAGGCTTTATGCTAAGCGTATAATGATTATGGAAAAGTGTGAGGAGATTATTCCTCGTTATTTACGCTTTGTTAAAGGCATTGTAGATTCTTCTGATTTACCGCTTAACATTTCTCGTCAAATGCTACAACAAGATCGCCATATCACACAGATTCGTAAATGGTTAGCTAAAAAGGTACTAGATACTCTCAAAGAACTCCAAGAAAAAGACAACGAAAAGTATTTAGAAATCTGGAAAGCCTTTGGTGCTGCTATTAAAGAAGGTGTTAGTAACGACTTTGAAAATAAAGACAAAGTGGTTTCCTTACTTTTATTTGAATCTTCTCAAGATAAAGAAAAGCTCACTTTATTAAAAGATTATGTTAGCCGTATGAAGCCTGAACAAAAAGATATTTTTTATCTAACAGGGGAATCTCGTACAGTAGTAGAAAATTCTCCTCACTTAGAAGCTTTTCAGGAAAAAGGCTACGAGGTACTTTACTTAGTCGAACCAGTTGATGAACTAGTAGTTGATTCTTTGCATGAGTTTGAGGGTAAAACATTAAAGTCTATTGGTAAAGGCACTGTAGAGCTAGGAAGCGAAGAAGAAAGACAAAAAGCAAAACAAGAATTAGAGGAAAAACAAAAAGAAAGTGCTAGTTTACTTGAATTTATTCAGAAGAAGCTAACTGAAGACATTAAAGAAGTTAGGCTTTCTAACCGTTTAACTTCTTCTCCTGTTTGCTTAGTTGGTGCTGAACACGATTACAGCCCACAGCTAGAAAGACTACTGCGCCAAGCTAAAAACACACCTAAGCAAAAGCGTATTATGGAGCTTAATCCTAAACATTCTATTTTTCTAAAAATGCAAGAGCGTTATGAGAAGAATAAAGAGGATTTAGTGCTTTCTGATTATTCAGAATTGCTATTAGGTTACGCGCTTTTAGCAGAAGGTTCTGAACTACCTAATCCCGCTAGATTTAATCAATTAGTAGTAAGTTTAATGACTAAAAACCTCTAAAAAATAAGTGCCAGAAGTTGCAGGAAACTATAACTTCTGGCACTGAGATGTTCTTAGGATTCTGAGAAAACTTTCCATTAGCCTAAGCAATAAAGCCCAATAGAACTCAACTTACTTAATTATCTATGGTCTTTTCTACGATGGATTATATAACCAAGCCCTGCACCGGCTCCTGCGCCAATTAACGCACCTTTTTTGCCCCCGATTACTGCTCCACCAACAGCACCAATCGCCGTGCCAACTACTATATGCTTAGTTCGACTAGGGCGGTTTTCATATTCCCTATCGTAGTCATAGTTACGTGAATCTCTATTTCTATCATAGCGTGAATCTTCATTATCGTAGCGATAATCACGGTTACGGTCATTATCACGATCTCTATCGTAATCACGGTTACGGTCATTATCTCTATCTTGGTAATTAGAACTATAAGTTGGTTGGCAGTTTTTAATTTTGCGTTGGCGGGTTTGAGAAAAACCATTGCTTGATAAGATAAGTAAGGAAATTAAAACCATAAGGCTAATAGAGATTTGACGTTTAGTAATATATTTCATGTTTTTTACTCCTAAGATTTTTTGGTTGGATGCCGTGTCTTCAGCACATTTTGTGCCAAATAAAAACTAGGAAAAACAGTTTTTTTAGGCGTATTACTCTTTTTAATAATTAAACTTAAACCAACTATGGTTGTTTGACAGATATACAACTCAGGGTGGTTTTCAGCCTAGATAGTGTGATATATAAACGATATCGTGTAAGACTATTTTTAGTTTTGACAAAAGGAAGAATTCATAATGACAACAGTTAAACAAGATGTTTGGCAAGAACTAACATGGCGTGAATTAATTTATCAATCTACAGAACGTGAACTTGGCACAATGATGAATAAAGAGCTGTTTAGCTGTTATTGTGGGTTTGACCCTACTAGTGACTCTTTGCATGTTGGTAACCTAGTCCCACTTTTAGGGCTAGCTAGGATGCAACGCGCTGGACATCGGCCTATTGCACTAGCAGGCGGGGCAACAGGCTTAGTAGGTGATCCTAGTGGTAAAAGCGATGAACGCAACCTACTATCACGCGACATTCTAGCGGCTAATGTTGCGGCTATTCGTAATCAACTAGAGCATTTTCTTGACTTTAATGCTGGTGACTGTTCTGCTTTGCTAGTAGATAATGCTAGTTGGTTAGATGGCTTTAACCTACTAGATTTCCTACGCGATATTGGAAAACATTTTACTATTAATGAAATGATGTCCAAAGATTCAGTAAAAAACCGTATGGAGCAAGGTATTTCCTATACAGAGTTTTCCTATATGTTACTACAGGGCTATGACTTCCTACATTTATTTAAGACTTATGGTTGTCGTTTGCAAATTGGTGGTAGTGACCAATGGGGCAATATTTTAGCTGGCATGGAGTTAATTCGCCGTATTGAACACCAAAACGCCTATGGCTTAACATTTCCTTTGATTACTAATTCTGATGGTCAGAAATTTGGTAAGACTGCTAGTGGAACAAAATGCTGGTTAGATCCTAATAAAACAAGTCCTTATAAGTTTTATCAGTTCTTTATTCAAGTTGATGATCGTGATGTTGTTCGTTTCTTACGTTATTTTACTTTTCTCTCAAAAGAAGAAACTACTGAGCTAGAAACAAAACTACAAACCGAGCCAGAAAAACGTGATGCTCAAAAAGCCTTGGCGCGAAGTTTAACAGAACTTGTTCATAGCAAAACTGAGCTTGAACGTGCTGAAGCGGCTTCACAAGCTTTATTTGGTGGAGATTTAACTAGTTTAGATGAACGTACTTTGTTAGAAGTTTTTGAAGAAGCCCCATCATTTCAACTAACTAAAGAATGGTTTACTCAAGAACGCTTTTTAGTAGACGCTTTAGTAGAAGCGAAAATAGAATCTTCAAAAAATTCTGCTCGTCAAAGCCTCCAAGGAGGAGGAATTTACTTAAATAACGTTAAAGTTACCGACGTCAAAGAGCGATTGTCAGAAAGCCGCTTAATCTATGGCAATTACCTAGTAGTGCGACGCGGTAAGCGAAACTACTATTTAATTAAAGTAGAAAGTTAATAGGGGTTAAATAGTCTCTTATATCTTAAGGATTGGAAGTATTTTCTAAATAATTGCGTACTTGCCAAAGTTCAGGAAAAAATTTATAACTTAAAGTGCGTTGTAGATAACCTACACCGTCACTGCCCCCAGTACCAGACTTAAAGCCAATCATTCTTTCCACCATTCGGACGTGATGATAACGCCATAAGCTAGTATATTCATCTATCTCTAGCATGCGTTCTGACAAACGATAAAGCTCATAATGTTGGGATGGGGTTAAATATATTTTTACCAATTGCTTAGCCGTTTTTTCTTGCCAAGTTTGCCAGAGTTCTGTTTGGCTGCGTTCCGGCGAACGCGTGACATCAAAACCACGATGAAAAAGTAAATCATAAAAGCCATCAGCCAAAGTAGGAGCAACTAAACGTTTTTTAAGTCTTTCTAATGCCTCTGGTTGATCATTAAATGCAGCTAAAATACGTTCGTCTTTTAAGCCACAAGCAAATTCCATTTCGCGAAATTGTGCTGATTGAAAACCACTAGCAGGTTTTAAGTGATCCCGAAAAGCCAAAAAATCTACAGGTAACATAGTCTCTAGAATATGAATTTGTGGCACCAAGATTCGCTCAATTTCTACTACTCTTCCAAGCTGTCTTTCTGCCAAGATAGCATCATTATTAGACATTGCCACCATTGCACTATCACATTCATGTAAAATCAAGCGAAACCATAGCTCATAAGTCTGATGAATAATAATAAACAGCATTTCATCGTGATGCGCAGGACTAGACTTACACTCTTGTAAACTAATGAGTTGCGGTACTTTTAAGTAATCATCATAGTTAAGCGGCTTTGCTCCATCTAAATTAGCACCAAAATATCCTGGCATTATTTTATCTCCAAAAAATTTCTATACAGTCTATATATCAAAGTAATATAAGAAAAACAAATATGCTATTTATTTTATTTGCATTGTTTTAACCACTCTTCTAACTCACTTATATTATTAAAATCTAGTATTGCTTCAGCTAATTCTTCTAACTTTACTAGGCTTAGTTTTTCTATTTCTTCCATTATTTCTTTATCCATCTTGCCTAATTTATGATTCAGTAAGCGATTTACTACCATTAACTCACCTTGTTGCAAGCCTTGTTGCAAGCCTTGTTGCAAGCCTTCTTGACGGCCTTGTTGAATACCTCTACGTTCTACGTAAGTTATATATGGCATATATTTCTCCTCTCCATATTCTGATATTTCTGTTGTTAATTTATCTTCCAATATTTCAGGAAGCTTCATTATCCAGTCTATAAAGCGAAATAGCTCTATTATTTCCTGTTTACTATAATTTCTATCATAGAGCATTTTTGCTAATTTTAATTTCCAACTATATCTTTTATCCGCACTTGCCCTTGTAGCTTGTGCTTGAAGGTGTGCCATTACTACTATTGAAAATGGATTTGTTTGATTTTCTAGCTTTGTCCAATCCTTTTTATAATCTAATAATTTGACCATAGAGTATTTTAACTCTACTTTTGTCCCTAACACTTCATAGCTATAACTTTCCGGTTTCCAATTTTTTCTTTCATCTGCTAACACTACAAAACTCGCTACCTGTGCATTATATCTATCATATAAGCGATAGTTATAGACATAGATTCTTTGCGCAAAATCTTTTTCTTTCTCTCCTTGTACTTCTATATGTACCAGTATCCATTTTTCTTTCCCGCTCACTAGCCATACTTTTACTAGTTTATCTACGTATCTTTTTTTAATTTCTGACTCTCTTATTGCTTGCTGTAGCTCTTTATCCAAAAACACATAACCTTTTGACCAATCTATTTCTTGGTATGCTTTAGGAAAGAAAAACTCCATAAACTCCTTAAAATCAATTTCTAATATTTCCTTCCATGGCCCATCTGTTTCTAGTTGTTCATTTATTGCCATTTCTAGTTTTGTTATTTCCTTTATTTAGAACTATTGATAATTCCTACGTTTTCTTAATTTATGATACCTCATGGGAGTATTTGATAGGTTAATTCTCCTCACCTTTTAGCCTTTTATCTATATTTTAAGGCTTGCAGCAGACAAGTGTTTTTCATAAGCATTTGTTTCTAAAATTTCTTTAATTGCTTTAATTACAATTTCTAGCTCCTCATCTTTAGTATAAAAATGTGGAGCAACACGAATTCCTGCACTAGGACGATGATCTACTAGTATTTCTCTTCTAATCAACTCTTTTGTTACTGCCGCACCATTAGCAACATCTATTACCACTGCACCGCCGCGTTCTTGAGGATTACGTGGAGTAGGAACACGCCAGCCTTGTTCTAGGGCTGCTTCTATTAACCAAGTAGTTTGATGAATAGACTTTTCTCTAATCTTCTCGACACCAATTTCATTGATAATGTCATAACCTGCTTGCGCACTATAAAGACAAGGAATATGAGGCGACCCATGTAGGAAGCGAAAAGCATTAGGAGCATAGCGAATTGGGCCTGTTTCAAAAGCAAATGGGTCTTGGTGTGCTTGCCATCCTGTAGTGCGGGGTTCTAATTCATTTCGTAGGTCTGGTCGAACATAAAGATAACCTGCGCCAGGCCCACCACAAAGCCATTTCACTGAACCACCTACTACAAAATCCACATTTAGCTCTTTAACATTAATGGGGACGGTTCCAGCAGATTGATAAGTGTCTAAAATTACATGCGCACCCACTTCATGAGCACGTTTAATAATGGCTTTTGCATCTTGTAAATATGAACTCTTAAATAAAACATGGGAAATTGGCACTAGTAAAGTTTGTTCATCTATGGCCGCAAGCATTTTTTCTAGAGAGACAGTCATTCCATCATCTGATTCAACCATATGAACTCTCATAGATCCATTACGGGCAAATGCTTCATAGACATACATTACACTAGGAAAATTTAGCGAGGAATAAACGACCTTATTACGTGGTGCTTTAGGTTCAAAACAAGAAATAATTAGCGATTGAGCAATAGAAACATTTTGGTGCATTACTACTTCGCCTGGAGCAGCCCCAATAATTTTACCTACTTTATCACCAACCGTCACAGGCATATCCCACCAGCCTTCTGCCCAAGCTCTTACACCACGAGTAGCCCACATATCAGCAAATTCTTGCACTTTATCGTAAACACGCCGTGGCATAGCACCTAAAGAATGACTAACCATATAAACAGTTTTTTCTAAAATAGGAAATTCTTTGCGCCACTCTAGCAGTTGATCAGACATAGGTTTATTGTTCCTTCATAATTAATTATTTGGAGGGTATAGAATGTGACGAGGATTTTATCATTGCTCTTAAATCGTTGCAAACTAGACATTTCTTATTTATTAAACCTAAACAGAATATTGTACTTGGCCATCAAGTTTTTAAGCAGCCAAAGTAAATATAATTAACGCCCAGCGATAAATCACTGGTCTATTGTCAAATGCCCCAACAGGGCATTAAAGACTTAAGGTTCTTTTAGAATCAATGGGTTACAAAGTAAATTCCATGTATATTTTAAATAAATATGTAGGAAGCACTGTTATTACTTGCCCATTTCGCGTTTAAGCCATGAAATAATACTTAGAAGTAGCTCATGTGTGCTGATTAGCTTTTGGCGGGTAGCAGCTAGGTTTTGGGCTTTAGGGTACTCGTCCCTGTCACGTTCATAATGAGATTGCACTTCAAGCTCTGTAGCAACAATTTTAGCTTGTTCTAAAAAATAGTTAGCCTTAATAAGAGCCTCTTCTAACTCTTTTGTCTTGCCATTAGAATAAAGCTCTCTAAAAGAAACACCTACCTCTTGCATCTCTGCTAGCAGGGCAATAGCACGACGTATTAAAGCATCTTGTTTTTTTACTTCTAAGCTCACATGATCAGTTTCTGTAAGTAAAGCTTCTACTTCCCAAGATGCTAAAGTAAGTTGAGATCGCTTAAGTTGAAGAACTTTTACAGGTATATCTCTTAGTTTCGTTGCTAACAAAATACAAATCTCTGCTAAACGACTTTGTAGTTGTACTTCATATAGATTATCGCTAGCAAATGTTTTATTTAGTTCATTATTTTCTTGGGCTTTTTGTTTATTACCTACTTGGCTAAATTGTTGCGCTAGATTATTTACATTTAAGGTACTAGGCATAGCTTGTATAGGCTTGGATTGAAATGAAACTTGCGAACTAGGAACAGGAGAAGCAACAAAAACAGGCTTTGGGTTAGTTTGAGGATTTTGTGGCAAAACAGGTTGTGCTAGGTCTGAAACAACAGGTTTTGCCTTAAACTCGCTTTGCTGTTGAGAAAGAGGTTTTTCCTTAGTTATATTAGAAGATAAGTGCTCTATGTTTGTGGCTAAGTTTTGTTCTTTAAGATAAGTACGTAGTAACCTACCTATTTCAGCCAACATCATTAAACCAGAGCGATTGTTTTCATGGTTATTATTGACTAGCTCCCTAGCTCTATCAACCATACGACGTGCAGCCTCAACATCAAGGGCGCCTGCTTGCCCTTGACGAGGAAGTGTTTTTATCCCCAATTTGATTAATTTATCACAAATAACACCTATTTCCTGTTGTTCAAATTCAATTAACTCTCTTAATCTAAAGTCTTGTTTAAGATTTAGCTCTACAATTATTGTAAGTATTTGTGGGTGCCAAAAAGAACTTCCTAAATTTGCTTTTGCTTGTTTTACTTTAATTAAAAGGTTGGTTTCTATTACTTCGCCATAGCTTTTTACTTTATCCCATTCTAAAAACACTTCCTGTAAAGCTATTAAAGCAGTATCGAATTCAGAGAGTTGTATAAAAGTATACTCAGAAGGGAAAAGATCAGTAATTATATGATGGCGAGCTACTTCTATTTCAAGTGCTCTACTAAGTAATATTTCTAGTTTTATTTTATCATCGTTTGCTTCTGAGCCTATAGCAATGATAAATCTGGCTAATTGCAACATCTCTTCTTGAAGCAAAACCCCTTGCTCTAAATATTGGCGCAGGGTGTAAGGTGGCAAAGTATCGTTTATTTTTTTTAACCAGATTCGATACTCATTAAGTTGTTTTGCAATAACCTCTAATTGTGCATTAGCTGTAAGAGGATCAAAGCTTTGTAGACGAACTTTAAGTTGTTTAAGTTGACCAAAAATTAAACCTACTACACGAGGAGGATCAAACTGAGATCTAGAAAGTTTACCAAGTATATTACTGGTATTATGAAGCCCCTTAAATTCTAGTGCGTAATTCTTAAACACTTCTACAGGCGAAGCTATAACTTCAACCAAGTGAGAAGATTTTTCTAGTGGGGTATTTGGCTCACAAATTTTTGCTTCTGTTTCAGACAAAGGAGGTCTTTTTTGTTCAAGCGTTATTTTTTTGCCCGCCTTTTCTTCAACACGTCTTAGTAGTCCTTTAATTTCATTATTAGAGCTTTCTAGCTGTTCTCTTTCGCGTTCTAAGCTTTTTTCTATAACTTTGGCTAAGGTTTTTAGTGCTTTTTGTAAAAATTTTATTGCCAAATCAAAATGTTCTAAATCCACTTCACACTGAGCAGCACCATAGGCCGCTACCCATATCAACTTAGGTGAGTCTACTTTATTGGCTATGTCTAACGCTTGGACATAGGCTTCTAAAGCCTCACTTAAGGAAGCAGTTTGTTTTAAGCAATTTCCTAGGGAAACTAGTGTTTCTGTTTCCTTTTCTTTCTCCTGCATTTTTTGAAAAATAGCTTGGGCTAATCTTAAGTATTTTATCCCCTGGTCATATTCAGCAGTAGATGTTTTGTATTGACCATAGGCACAATAATATTGCCCCAAATCTAAATCAACAGGTGAGCGTCCAGATTTTTCTAGCACATCTAGTGCCTTGGTTGCCCAATCAAAAAACTCTCTAGCCTTGTCAAAAGTAAACTTATTACAAGCATTAGTAGCAGCTTTAACTGACCAGTGAAAAGCCTTTTGTGTATCTCCACCTTGTAAATGGTGATAGGCTATACTACTTTCATCAAAATCACTTATATCTATTGTGCCTTCCTCTAAAATTTTTGCCAATTTGCTATGAAAGATTTTTCGCTCTCTGACTAATAATTTCTCATAAAGAACTTTACGAGTAGTGTTATATCTAAAAACGTATCTTTCAGAGTTATTAGACAAAGATGGCGGTTCTTCACGAATAAGAAATTGTTTTAACCCTTCTACTAAAGCTGAGGCTAACCTTTTCTCATCTAATGCTGTCATCAGTTGAAGTAATTGAAAGGAAAAATCTTCTCCTATTACGGCTGCTTGTTGAAAAATTTCTAAAGCATTTTCGGAAAGCCTGGAAAGCTGTAATTCTATTAGATCAACCAAGGAATTAGGTAGTTGTACTTCATCCAGTATATCTGCTTGCCATACTTCGCCCTCCCAACGTATTTTTTCATCCTCGATTAGTTGCCTAATAATTTCAATTAAGTAATAAGGGTTGCCTCCTGTTTCTTTATGCAATTTAGTAATAGTGGCTTCAGTAAAATTATGAGCAGAGAAAATTCGACTTATCAAAGATTCTGTTTCACTTTCAGTAAAAGGCCGTAGTTTAATTTGTTCGTAAGAATTATAAC
>JAHFUF010000687.1 GCA_023265235.1 Blastocatellia bacterium | reverse complement strand
TCAAGTATTGGAGCAATAGTTGTGTCTGCCAATAACTTTCTTAGCCCTTGGCTATTTAACTTAAAAGGACTCTTAAACACACCACTTAAAACAAAACGATGTCGTTGATCAAATAGCGATAAACTACGCTCTAAGCCTGGTTGACGGTTGTCTTGAGGTTGAAGTAGAGATTGCAGGTCTGTTGAGTCATCAATGGTTTTAGAATAGCTATAACTTCCTTGTATCTGGATATTGCTAGAAAAGCGTCTAGTAAGGTTTACAGAAACACCATGATAAATAGAGCTTGAGCTAGCTTCTTGAACACCAACTGTGCCAAATGGGATTGGGCGATCGGTTTTAACAAAAACTGGATTTGGGCCAGAAGGTCTAAAAAAATTATTAATTATTCGGTCTGTACCACTAGCTGTTAAAACCCTTTGTCCATCAGGTGCATTACGATTAACTGAATGAGGTAATTTACGTCCGCCAGTAAAAAGATAGGTTACTTGAAGTGCTGTATCTGCGAAAAGCTCGCGCTCAATTGTTAAATTAATTTGATTAGTGTATGCAAATTCAAAGTTACGATCCACAGGTAAGGTAAAAGGCAGTAGTGCTCCATAACCAGCAAATGATGCTTTAGGATCAAAGCGAGCTTGTCCAGGTAAATAAACTGCACCGCGATCAATTCCAGGTGTAACCCCTACTTGAACTGTACCTTGAAAAATTTGTGCAGAGTTTAGAGAATTAGTTGGTAATGGGTTTCCTGAAGGAGCAATTAATTGTGGAGAAGTTACACCATTAGCAAAAACAGAGTTACCAGCAATAAAAAGTAATGGATTATCATAAAATAGCCCATAAGCAGCGCGAATTACTGTTTTTCCATCACCTTTAGGATCAAAAGCCAATGCAATACGAGGAGCAATATTGTCTATGTCACGAGGAATACCTTGACGTACATTAAGAAACCTTTCAGCCGCGTCTACTTGTTGGGCTGTTAGGTTTAATCTGTCTGACTTAATTCCAGTAGCGTCAAATAAAGGGGTTCTTTCATAGTCATAACGCACACCATAATTTAAGGTTAGTTTAGGGTGAATCTTCCAACTATCTTGCGCATAAAAACCTAATTGAGTATTTTTTATTCTAGTATTTGAATTATTAAAACCTTGAATAAAGGTTTGAGGTATTCCTAGTCCATAAGCTTGAGTAGCAGTAAATGCTGGAGCACCAACAAACATTGGGGAAACTGTTGTAGCAGTTAAGTCTCCAAAATTAAACACACCAGAAAAATTTAGCTCAAAATTAAAAGGAATTATTCGGACAAAATTAACTGAAGCTCCAAATTTAGCAGTATGTTGACCAAAAATGTAAGAAATATTGTCTTTTATTTCAAAAACTCTTTCTTTGCGTTGAGCAGGCGAAAAAGGCTCGCGACCAAGAAAACCTGCACCAGGAATATTAATTGCAACATCAGAACTAGAGCTAAACAAGCTAGAACGCCTACCAAAATTAAAAATAAATTCATTAATTTTTGTCGAATCTATAATACTAGTAAGCTGTGCTACTACAGCAGTGTCTCTAATTGTAGAAGTGCCTGTGCGAGAAACATCATTAAGGCCAAAAGGTTGATTTTGACCTGAAGATTGAATTCCTGTAGTTCTAATTGGGGTAAAAGTGTAGCGCAGAGAAAGCTTATTGTTTAAGTTAATTTGTTCGTCAATTTTGGCTGAATAAAAAGTAAAATCATCTTTGATAGGATAAACACTTTGAATATTGGCTAAAGTACGGAAAACACTAGGGATTGCACCTAGCTTACCATTAGAAGCTGAAAAGGTTGGTAGAAAAACTGCTTGTCCAGTATTTGGTTCAATTCCTGTGCGTGCTACAGTCGCACCTGATTGGGCAAACATTTGATAAAGCTTAGCAGCACTGGGATTACTAGCAATATAAGCTTTTTGAGCAGTAGTTAAATCAAAAATGCTAGTGTCACGTCCAATATCAGAAAATCCAGATTCACGTCGCCGGGTTTGATCTAAAGATATAAAAAAGAAAGTCTTATTCTTTTTTATTGGGCCACCAAAAGTAAACCCATATTGACCACGAGTAAAAGCTGGTTTAGGGTCTGAGCCTGCTGGAGTAAAAGCTAGTGCGTTTCGTGCTTGAATAGCTCTTTGACGTAAAAAGCCAAATCCATTGCCATGAAAATCATTTGTGCCAGATTTAGTAACAATATTTACTACTCCGCCAGCAGTACGGCCATATTCAGCAGCAAAACTATTTATTACTACTTGAAACTCTTGGACTGCTTCTTGGGAAATTGTTGAACGAGCACCTTTAGAACCATTATCAATATTGTCTGCCCCATCAATTTGAACCAAGTTTGAACGGGCACGTTGACCAGCAAAATTTAATCCTGTAGTAGGTGCAGGCCCAAGCGGTGGAGTAGTATCACGTCCTATTAGAGCATTAATAAATGCAAAGCCAAGAAAATTTCTCCCATTGATTGGTAAATTATCTATACGTTGAGAGTCTACCGATTGAGTAACAGCACTTTTTGATGTTTCTACTACTTTTATTCCAGTACTAGTAATTACTACAATGTCATTTTGACCAGAAACAATCGACATTGTGACATCTAAAATGCCTGTAGCCCCTAGAACCAAATCAAAAACCTGTTTTTGTTCTAAAAAACCTGGAGCAGTTACAATTAATTGATAAGTACTTGGGGGTAGGGCAATAAAGCGATAGCTACCATCTTCATCTGCTGTAACAGTGCGTTCAAAGTTGGTTTGAGGATTTCTTATTGTTACTATTGCACCAGATATTACCGCACCTGATGCGTCTTTTACTGCTCCAAGTAAATCTGCACCATTGGAACGTGATTGAGCAAAAATGTTTTGTGAAGAAATTTGAAAAAATGTTAGGCAAAGTAGAAGAGAATAAAAAAATAGTAAATGCTTTGTTTTCATACAATAACCTTATAGAAAATTTAAGAGTTATAATTTAATACCCATGAAAATGCGCTAAGCTAAACCATTGGTCCTAAAAGAACTTTAAGTCTTTAATGCCCTGCTAGGGGCATTTGACAATAGCCCAGTGATTTATCTCTGGGCGTTATTTTAATAAAGTGCTACTAACTAAAGTGGACTCTTGGTGTTTAGCTAATAACTATTTTGTTGGATTTAAGTTTTTACTAGTAAGAAATTAGTACAGGATTAAAGTATCAATTTTCTATAGTATGGTAAAGCTCTTTTAGGTTTTTTTTGTCGAACTTAACTTATTTGTGATAAAAAGCTTTTTCCTGCCAAGAGTTC
>JAHFUF010000099.1:7306-10784 GCA_023265235.1 Blastocatellia bacterium | reverse complement strand
TTCTGCTCTAAACAAGTCAAAGAAGTTATTTTTGTTCTCATTTTTCATTATGAGAACTCGTTGTTCAGACGAGTTTGTGTGTAAACTCCTTAAATTAGGGCATAGAGCAGAGTTAATGTTTTTTATAAATTTCAATCTTTAACCATAAACCGCTTCTGGTCGGACAATTAGATCCCCATTTGCTGTGCGATCTACTACATATTGATTAAAGCGATTTGGTGCTACATCAAAGTGTTGGGCTAATAGTTGCTTAACTTCTTTGTCACTCATATTAGCACCTAAGCGAATTTGTTCTGGTCGTAGGTCATAGGAACGACCTTCAAAACGAATGTGTACCATTTTAGATTTCTCCTTAGAGTTAGGCTTAAAAGTTAGGCTTAACTGGCCACTAGGCCGATTAAGCTACATTGGTTTCTAATTCAGCTAAGAAAAGGTACTTACGCCATTCTGGACGAGTCTCCGCCGCACCACGTAAAGCAGCTTTCTCTAAGCCGTAGTAAAGTGCACTAGGATGAGAAATTAGTGGCATCCTAGCTTCGTCAGGAGTGCGGCCACCCTTACGTTGGTTGCAAGCAAAACAAGAGGCACAGAGATTTTCTGGCTCAGTGCTACCACCTCTAGAACGTGGAATAATATGGTCTAGCGTTAGCTCAAAAGGGGTTCCTTTTATTCCACAGTATTGACAACGAAACTTGTCGCGCATCAGGATAGCTTGACGCTTGCTAGCAGACCGACGTTGACGTGCTCGCACATCAATGTACTCTTTCAACCGAACTACAGATGGAGTAGGTAAACTAAAAGTAGGAGAACGCAACATAGTGGTTCCATCAAGTTCCACTACTTCAGCAGACCTCTTCCATACTAAGCGTATTGCACGAGGCATACTGATAATGCCTAAAGCCTCATAGGAGGCATTTAACAAAAGTACTCGTCGCATTATCAACATAAGAGTCTCCTCTAATTTTAATGAGCCGGGTAGGACTTAAACCCACGACCTCTTGATTCGTAATCAAGTGCTCTGTTCATCTGAGCCACCGGCCCTTATAGAAAGGGCGAATGAAGGGACTTGAACCCTTTACTCTTGGGTCACAACCAAGTGCTTTACCTTATAAGCTACAATCGCCATAAAGTTTTATTGTTTTAGGCAAAAAAAGTGTTTCTTTGAAGCACGTCCTACAAACGTGTGCTCGATTTGTATTGAGCCACACCTTCTTACCTACTACAGAGAGAATAATTTCTAGCAAGATCTTCTTTAACCAGAGCTTATTTCCTCTTAGATGCAGCCAAATTAATAACCATAACAACATAGTGTTATCCTCAGTTTTTAGATATAGTCGGGGTCGGGATTGAACCGACGACCACTGGTTTGTAAGACCAGCACTCTCCCACTGAGTTACCCGACTAGGCTTAGAAAAAAGCAGGTGACGAGAGTCGAACTCGCTACTTTCAGTTTGGAAGACTGACGCTCTGCCAAGTGAGCTACACCTGCATAATGGTGCCGTCGGTAGGAGTTTAACCCACGACCTATCGCTTACAAGGCGATTGCTCTAACAGTTGAGCTACGACGGCGTAAATTTTATGTCCAAGTGTAACTTGGACACTTGGACAAAATGGACTGACTGAGACTTGAACTCAGACCGCTAGTTTGCAGGACTAACATGCTCCCCTTAACACCACCAGCCCAAATAAATTAAATGGTTGGAGACGGAATTGAACCGCCGACCCCTTGACTTTCAAACAAGTGCTACTACCAACTGAGCTATCCAACCTAAAACTGACTGCGGATGCAGGACTCGAACCTGCGACAGGTCGCTTAACAGGCGACTGCTCTTCCTCTGAGCTAAACCGCAACAACTGCGAAGCTAGGATTCGAACCTAGAATGTCTTGATTCAAAGTCAAGTGTGTTGCCAATTACACAACTTCGCAAAACAAAGCTTTTAGAATTTTTAGAATGGCTGAGGGCGGAATCGAACCGCCGACCTAACGCTTATGAGGCGTTTGCTCTCTCCAACTGAGCTACTCAGCCGCGATTAGTTGATTAAAAATCGGGGTGAGAGGATTTGAACCTCCAACCGTACCGCCCCAAACGGTATGCTCTAGCCAGGTTGAGCTACACCCCGGAAAACTTGTACGGAACCGGCAGGACTCGAACCTGCGACATCGAGTTTAGAAGACTCGCGCTCTCATCCATCTGAGCTACGATTCCAAATAGGGCATATGGGATTTGAACCCACGGTTTTCACGTTGAGACCGTGACGGCTTGGGCCAGCTTGCCTTATGCCCCAAAATTTGATGGATTTGAGCGGAATTGCACCACTGACCTCATGCTTATCAGGCATGTGCTCTAGCTAACTGAGCTACAAATCCATTTACTATTTCTAGAAAAACTACAGTGGCAGGATTCGAACCTGCATTCTTTTGGTTCAGAGCCAAATGCCTTTACCCATTCGGCCACACCGCAAAATACTACAAATAGTAGGGTTAGATCGCGGAACTAGGATTTGCACCTAGGTACCGGGCTTATGAGACCCGTGAGTCACTACTACTCTATTCCGCAGAATTAAATAGGTCAGACAGGATTTGAACCTGCAACTCCCGGCTTAAAAGGCCGGTACTCTTGCCCATTGAGTTTCTGACCCAAGAGAAAAACGGAACCGACGGGGCTTGAACCCGCGACCTTTGGATTGACAATCCAACATGCTAGCCAACTACACCACGGCTCCAATGTAAAGATAGGGTGTACGGGATTTGAACCCGTGATTACCAGCTTGAAAGACTGGTGGCTTAACCACTTGCCTAACACCCCATAATTTTTTGTAATACCGGGGAAGGGATTTGAACCCTCACAAAACGGATTTTAAGTCCGTTGCGTTTACCAAGTTACACCACCCCGGCATATAAATTGAAAAACAGTTACAAAATTACTATCTTTGCACTAAAGCACGTGGTCGGAGTCGAACCGACGATTAAAGGTTTTGCAGACCTTTGCCTTAACCACTTGGCTACACGTGCAAATGCGGAAGAAGGGATTTGAACCCTTACTAGCAAGGTTTTGAAGCTTGTGTGTTTGCCAATTACACCACTTCCGCTAAAATACCTTTGTCTGATAACTGATCGGTTTAGGTAATTTTTATCTTAATTTTAAGTAATGCGGATGAAAGGATTTGAACCTTCAAAAACAACGTCCTCGGCGTTGTGCGTCTGCCAATTGCGCCACATCCGCAATTTTAATAGACCCAATAGGATTTGAACCTATGACCTATCGATTATGAGTCGATTGCTCTGAACCAGCCTGAGCTATGGGTCTAAAAACTTTTAATGCTAAGTAGATCCGACAGGCATTGAACCTGTGACCTCACGCTTAAGAGGCGTTTGCTCTGCCAACTGAGCTACGGATCCAAAAAATTTCTGCTAACGAAGGGACTCGAACCCTTACGGCTCTGAAAGCCCGGCGTAAAATATTGCCTGTGTCTACCA
>JAHFUF010000099.1:0-7296 GCA_023265235.1 Blastocatellia bacterium | reverse complement strand
CAGATGAATCTGGCAGGAATCGAACCTGCGACTCGCTGGTTAAAAGCCAGCTGCTCTACCAACTGAGCTACGGATCCAAGGAAAATTTTCTAAGTGCCAAAGAAGGGATTTGAACCCTTATAACTACATTTCTGAAACGTAGGTGTCTGCCAGTTGCACCACTTCGGCTTAAGGTATTTAGCTTAAATAAACCCGGTAGGACTTGAACCTACGACCTTAAGTTTAGGAAACTTATGCTCTTTCCAACTGAGCTACGAGTTCATAATCTGAGATGTGGGTGATGAGAATCGAACTCACGTCTTAAGTATGGCAAACTTATATTCTAGCCACTGAACTACACCCACAAAGCTAGTAAAGATACGAGGATGCGAAAGGTGGGATTTGAACCCACAGAATCTAGCTTCTAAGACTAGCGCGTTTACCAATTACGCCACTCTCGCAAGATAAGTGATTAGCTGTATGAACTCGATAGGAATTGAACCTATGACCTCAGGTGTCGGAAACCTGTGCTCTAAATCCAGTCTGAGCTACGAGTCCAATTTCTAAAAAAGACTAATGGAGAGTGAGAGAGTCGAACTCTCAAGCGCGTTTTGCGCGGCAGTTCTCCAAACTGCTGCCATACCATTAGGCGAACTCTCCAAAGTTTTTAACGGAGGCGATAGGAGTCGAACCTACATAGGCAAAATAATGCCCGACGAGTTAGCAACCCGTTGCCATACCAAATTTGACGACACCTCCAAATTAAAAAACTTTTAGTAAATTTAGGGAAAATATTAAGTTGTCAAAAAACAGACTTGCTTGACGGAGACGATAGGAGTCGAATCTATACAAGTTTAATACTCGACAGTTTAGTAGACTGTTGCCATACCACGTCTCCAAGTTTTAATTGTCTAATGCAGAAGGAAGGAGTTGAACCTTCAAACCTCTTTTGGAGGAACGGTTTTACAGACCGCTTACCTTGCCACGTGGATACTCCTGCGTGAATTTTGCCAAATAAAAAGAGCGGATTGCCTGTGGCTATTTGCTACAGGGCAACCCGCTCCTAAACTGTACTAAAATCTCAACTTATTTATATTTAAGATTTTCAGGAGCAGGAGTGCCCGCTCCTGCGAATTTATAATTTTGTATAATTATCAAAAGATCTTAAGCGATTTATCGCTATATTAATGTGTTTACCACTATCTAATTTATTTTCAAAAGGATAGCTATTAAATTTACTATCTAGTATGTTTTGTCCTACTTTGCCTGCGACTACTAGGAGGTTTTCTACTTTTGGACTGCTCATAGCTAGTACTAGAGTACGCCTGCTAGTAGGTTTGTAACAAAGCCTGCTATTAAGTTGTAAGCTTAATAAGTAACCGAATGACCTTTCTCTAGCCTCTGTAGTGTGTGGCATTGCTATTCTCCTAAAAGAAATTTTTACTAATATATTCTATTTATTGAAGTTATTGTTATTTTGTTTGTCTTATCGACTTGCGGTTTAAGACATAGCATTCTCTGTGCCAAAAGGGTAAAAATGCAAAAAAGTTTAGCAGAAAAAATTAAGTCTTGGAAATAAAGAGAGTTAATTTTGATAAGTAATATTAAGGCTTAGAAAGTCATTGGAAGTTTTTATCTTATAAGATAGTAAATTAGATAAATATCTAGTCTATTATTTTAGCTTAGACTAGATATTTTAAGTTTGGTAAGGTTTTAGAGGAATTTATTCTTCTTTAGGAGAATATTTAGCAAATTGATACTCCGATTTTAGTAGGTTTAGCATTTCTGTGCGGCGATCATAAAGTCGTTTTAATGGTCGGGGCTGATGACGGGCTAGGGCATAGGCTGTAATTAGTGGTAGAGCTATGGTTGAATCTACATAACAGACTACAGCATCAGGTAGACGATCAGGGTCGACTTTACCCCAACTAACTGCTTCGGCTGGAGTTGCTCCAGAAAGCCCGCCAGTATCGGCACGAGCATCAGTGATTTGTAAGAAATAATCATGTCCTTTTTCTGAAATGCCTAAAACTTCTTGGATTTGAGGTTCAGTTTGTAAAAGGAAATTTTTTGGACTACCACCGCCTAGGATAAACACAGCACTTTTACCACCACTGCGTTTAGCATTTAATACAATTGAGGCAGTTTCATTAACATCAAGGCAAGTATCAAAATTTAGTTTATTTCCATCTAAGCGTTTAGCTGCGACATTCATCCCAATTGAGCTATCACCAGGAGAAGATGTATAAATTGGTACACCAAGATCGTAAGCAGCAGCAATTAATGACTTTCCTTTAATACCTAAGACTTTTTCTCTTTCATAAACATATTTACCTGCTAGATGGTGAAATTCAGCCGTACTCATATCACGTTGGAATTCTGGTGCAGAAATAATTTCTCTAAAAAAGGCATCAGTAGAAAGTAAAACATTGTAATCAAAGAAAATATCATAAATTCTTACCACGTTTTCTTTACGTAAAATAATGTCACTGATGTTAGGCGTACCGCGATGTAAGTTTAATCCAATGCCAAAATGAGTATCATGGTAGAGATTAGCACCAGTGCTAATAATCCAATCAACAAAACCGTTTTCTATTAGTGGAATTAAAGCGGAAATACCTAAACCAGCAGGGGTTAAAGCTCCTGTAATGCTTAGGCCAATGGTTACGTCTTCTCCTAACATTTTATCAACAAAAAGTTGACAGGCTTCACGTAGTCGACCAGCATTATAGGAAATAAAGCTATTTTCTATTAGATCAACTATACTAGTATTAATAGTAATAGGGGTAGGATCGATTTTTTTACCAGATAAATACTTCTTTTCGCCCATAGGGTTGTATATTTTCTCCTTTTTTTGTAGTTTTTAAGCCAGTAAATTTTAAGCACCAAACTATATTATTGTTTTTTGCTGATGCCAATAGGAGTTGGGTCATAATCTCCAAGAGTTAAAAGTATTTTATTGCAATTATTGGCAAAGTTTCTGGAACTCTACCCAAGTTTAGACGTGCAAGGACTAACAAGAAACAAACTTTAATTACCAAAAGCGGTTAAAAGCGGTTAAAAGAGTTGTCTCAATATCTACTAGCATCCAAGTAATAGATTTTGGTATGCTCAAGAGTTATCAAGAGTTATTAATCGCTAATTAAATTACTAGTATTAATTTTTAAGAGAGAAAGCTAATGAGATTAAAAATCAATCTCGCTCGTAAGCCATTTTATAATCGTAAGTTTTTTTGGTTGAGCTTTTTAGTTGTAATGGGACTTTTGTTTTGGGCAAGTCAATGGACAATGGATAAAATTGAGCAAACAAAAGATGTTAGTAAGAAATTACAAGAAAGTATTAAAAAGCAAGAGTTAGAATTAAAAGTGTTGCAAAAGCAAAAACCACCACCACCACAAACTCTAACACTTAAACAGGTTCAAGAAATCGAAGATGCTGCGGAATTGATTAAACAACGCCGCTTTTCTTGGACAAGGCTTATGGAAGAATTTGAGCAAGCCCTACCCAAAGGAGTGCGTATTATTTCTATTAATCCATCTAAAGAATCAAACACATCAAATATTCCTCTTAGTGTTAAAGTTTATGCAAAAAGCGTAGAAGATCTTACTAAGATGATTGCTGAGATGGATAAAGAGGGTGTTTTTTTAGTTGACCCAACTAATCAAGAACCTCCTGTGCAAACTGGAGATATAGGCTTTTCTTTAAGTGTAAGCTACAAACCCCGTCCGGCTATTAGTAAGGGAGCGAAGAAGAAAACAACTGTTGCTGTTAAACAGGTTGTTAATCAAGGAGAAGATGATGAGTAAAAAAATACCTATTATTAGTAGTTTTAGTGGGGGTTATTTTAGATTAGTAGAGCTTTTAGCTATTTTGATAGTTTTAACTGCTGCTATGGTAGTAGGTTATTTAGCTATTGACAAATTAAAGGAGGCAAGTAACAACGTAGGAGACTTACAAAAACTTACGCTTGCTCTAAGAGATCAGACTCGCCAAGTAAAAAAAGCTATTGAAGCGGAAAAAGCAAAAGACCCCTCTAGTGATACTCAAGTAATAGTAAAAAATTTAGAAGCTTTCCAAACACGATTTCTAAAAGATCCCCAACAAGGACGACTATATGTGATTAATCAAATCAATAAGCTAGTAAAAAGTAATGGGTTGAATTTAACTGGAGGTATTAGCTTTGAGAAAGTTGATGATGCTGCTGAAAAGGAAAAAGGAAATGCTAAAATAAAAGGAAATGTTAGAACAAAAGAAAATACTAAGGGGCAAAAAAATAAAACGGATGGAAATTCTCTTTATCCTGCTTTAGGCATGAATTTTTCTGTTTCTGGAAACTATGTTGCTTTTCGTAAGTTTTTATATTCATTAGAGACAGATAAAATGTTTTTTGTTATTGATGGATTAAATTTGCAAACCCCAGATGGTGAAACTAGAGCGGCTCTTGGTGGTAGCCAAAGAGTTACTAATGTACAAAAGACAATACAACAAAACCCGGGTGAAATAACTGTACAAATAGATGTTAAAGCCTATTTTCGTAGGGAAAAAAATGTTACCAACTAGTAATAAAGTATACTTTAGGATTTTGCAAATGTTAGTTGTTAGCTTAAGTTTACTACTTATTTATCACACATTTTTTGTGGAGAAAAAAAGTAGTGAAGTTAAGTTAACTCTAGATCAAAGTATTACTTATGCTGAGCAGTCGCAAAAAATAGAACCCATTCAAAGAGCAATAGAGACCATAGAAACATTTTCTCAAGAACAAGAAGAAACACAAATGCCAGAAGCCTTGCCAATAGGACGCAATCTTTTTCAAAATATCCATAGCTTTGATAAAGGTTCATCTCAGGAAATAATACCTACGGCGAAAGTAACTCCTGCTTTAGCAGTAATGCAAATAAATGAGTTGATACCAAATAAAATTTACTTACAAAATAGATCTATAAAACTTTTGGTAAAAGGTACAAACTTAAACGAAAGCCTAAAAGTTTATGCTAATAATAGGTTGTTAGAAACAAATTTCAAAGACTCATCTGAATTAGAAAGTATTTTGCCCAAAGAACTCTTATTTGTAGAAGGAACTTTATCTATAGAAGTCAAAGCACAAAAACTAGGTAAAGAAATTATTTCTAATACATTGCCTTTAACTATAGCAAGGCCACCAATGCCAAGTTTTACTTTTGTTGGGATGTTTTCTGATGCAGACGGTCAAAACACCAAACTACTATTAAGGGTAGGGGCAGAGGATTTAACTGTTAGTGTAGGGGATTTAATAAAGAATCGTTGGAAAATATCAAACCTATCAGGAGAGTTTCTAGCTTTTGAAGACAGAGAAACAGGTTTATCTTACCGAATGAAAAAAGGAGAGCGAATTGTTTCTCAGCAGGTAAAAAAAGTAAAAGAAGTAAAAGAAGTAAAAGAAATGGTTCAAGATAAACCAATTGTTGCTAGTGAGACTACTAAAAAAAGTGGTAATATAGGAAACAATCTTTTTGAGCGCTCAAATAAACCAATGACTAGTAAAGAATTATGGGAAAAACGTGCTGCAATGGCTCGTGAAAAGAAAAATTAAAAATTATGATTAAACTTTTATTAATAATTGCTCGAAAAAACGCCAGAGGCTATTCACTATTAGGCTTAATTCTTATATTGGGTATTACTGCAATGATACTTGCTAGTTCTCTAGATACCTATCATGCAGAGATTATGCGCAATAAAGAAGAAGAGTTTATTTTTCGTGGTGAAGAGATGGCAAAGGCTATTGCTAGATATAACAACTTTGGGTTGTTACAGCCATTGCGCTTAGGTGCTCCGTTTCCTACTAAGTTGTCTGACTTAGGCAAGCAAGTGACATTAAATGGTAAGAGGTTAGTTTATGCACGTAAGTTTGCATTACAAGATATATTAAACAGTAGTGAAGAATGGAAGCCTATTCGCGCTGGAGACCCTTTGGTATTTCAATATTTGCAGGCTTGGTCATCTTATCATGGTCAACCAATACCACCAGACTATCTTCAATTAGCAGGTGTGAGCAGTGGTAGTGTTGTTGTAACTAATATTAACCCAAGTGACCAAAACAGTGGAAATAATGGAAATAGTCAAAATAGCGGGAATAATGTCAATAGTGGCAATAGTGGCAATGGTGAAGAAGATAAAGATGATGAGGACGATGAGGATGATGAGGATGATGAGGCTGATGAGGCTGATCAAGCAAATGATGGAGACAATAAAGAAAATAACTCTGGTGGTTCAAGTTCTTATTCTCCAGAAAATAATCTGTTTAGTAATATAGATGAGTCTCGCCGCCCAATATTAGGCGTTGTTAGTTACAACAAAGGAAAAGCTTATAAACGTTTATTTGGTAAAGATGTTACTTATGATAAGTGGGTTTTTATTTTTATGCCTCCTACTGCTGGTGTGATTGGTACTCCAATTGCTAATCCAGGGGAGACAAAATAAAACTTAAATATTAAATAACTAAGCTTATTTACGAATGACCAAAAATTGATGTAGGTAAAGATTTATTAGTAGTTGTAGTGCTTCTATATTTTCTGATAGTTTTTCTAAGCATTCTCCTAATGTATTGTTGCCATCAAATAAAGGGATTAATAGGTCAATTGTGTGTGGAAAAGCATTAGATGCCAAGGCTTTTTCAAATCCTGTTGAAAATATTAAGTAATTTTCTTTTGAAGGTAATTGTTCAAGTTGTTGTTGAACTTGGTAATAGTGAGTTAATTTATTAAAAAGCTCTTCTAGAGAAGTGAATATAGTTTGAATAGTCACTAATGGTTGAGAAAAAAAGCTAAAAGTACCGTTTCTCCAAGGTAATAAAGCTATTGCTGCTTTTTCCCCTTGATAGTTTCCATAAGCTGCACCATAAATTTTCCCCTCTTGAAATAATAATTGTCCTTGTTGGTTGCTTTCCTGTTGTAATACTAAAACGCCTGTTTTGGCCATATATTCAATCATTCTTAGTAATTGAGGTAAGGGGGTTGTTGCTAGATTGCCTGCTAAATCTACATTCTGATTTAGTGTAGTAGTTGCTGAGGTGCATAGGTATTGATATTTTTCTATTTCTCTCAAAAGAATTTTTTTTGTTTTCATTGAAAGCTCAGAGATAACAAAAGGCTTTACCCAATAGTCTTCTACTCCTTTTTCAAATGCTGCTAATTTTTCATCTTCTTGCCCACGAGAGGTAAGGCAGACAAAAGGAATAGCAAAAGTTTGAGGAAACTCTCTAAGCTTTTCAAAGAGTTGACATCCATCCATTTTAGGCATAAGTAAATCAGAGATTATAAGACTTGGAAGAGTTTGTAAGGC
>JAHFUF010000686.1 GCA_023265235.1 Blastocatellia bacterium | reverse complement strand
CCCAACAAACAAAGAAGTTTGGCAGCTTATGGAAAGAGTTGCAGTGCTTACTAACCTAAAAGGCACCATATTAGAGCGTGACGAAAACCTACCTATCTTTACTGAGCTTGTAAAAGAGCTAACACAAGCCCGCACTACTGTCTTTAAGAACCCTAATAGCTCTAATAGCACTAAAGAAAAGGTTTTGTCATGGGTTTAATTGAAGTACAACGTGTACTTGCACAACTTTATACTAATGTAGAGTTGCGTGAAAAATTCCTAGCTAACCCCCAACAAATAGCTACAGAATTTGGTTTAAATAGCGTAGATATTGAACATCTTACGGCTCTTTCTGCTTTTCACTTACGTGAGTTTGCAAACTCTCTACAGCATAAACGACTAGGAGAAGTAAGTAAGATTTTAATTTTGACTGAGAAAAGCTTAAAAACAAAATTTGCTGAGTTATTTTTAGAATTTACTAGTAATTATTTGCCTTCAGGAATAAAGAAGCATCGTGATGATGCGATTGCTTTTGCTAAGTTTATTGCTAGCCCAATTCATAAAGATATCCTTGAATGGTGTCAGGAAATTGCTCTCTACGAAGCCACGCGGCTGCAATTAGTGGAAAGTAAAAAATTGTTGATATTTAGAAAGTTTCGCTATCCATTAAAACAAATTATTCAATCACTTTTTCGAGGTGAAGAAATAATCACTACAAAAAAACTGACCCTAGTTATTTGGGTAAGAATCCCAGGACAAACCACTTGGTATCACTATTTTGTGCCTATCCCAGGATTTTAATTAATGTAGGGCGAACTGTTCGCCCTAGTTGTGCCCACTATTTGTGTTTGCCCTATTAACGAGTAGGTGTTTGGAGTTGAATTCCAGATTTACTTTCACCAATTACTAAAGTAAGCGGCCCATTATGGCCTTTAATTCCTTCTGCACGGGCTTTTTCAATTTCTAATGCAAGTTCTAATTTTTTAATTTCTAGCAGCGCAGGATTAGCATAAGTTAGAGCCTCGATTTGTTTGGTTTTAGCAGAAACCTCTGCTGCTTGTAGTCTGGCTTCTTCTGCTTGTTTTTGTTTTTCATTAGCAACTACCGCGCTAGCAGCTTGTTCAATTCGATTGTCAAGAAACTCTGGATTACCAATCTGTACGCTCTCCATAGTAAGTAATAGTTGGGTAGCTAGAACTGGTCTAAGTGTCTCAACAATTCTCTTTTGAATTGCTTCTTGATTAGCATAAATATCATAAGCGTTATAAGTGGAAAACGCGTTTCTAGCTTCGGTTTGCACAATACCATGTAAAATCTCATTGCGGCGTGTGTGGCGGTCTGCTTCATTAAACCCAAACTTACGTATATATTCCATAACTTTAGTGGGATCTGTAGCAGCCGTCACGCTTACAGGAACTTGTAGTGCAGCATTGTCCTTAGAAGTTACTCTAGGAGTAGTAGTTTCTGTAAATGAACGAATATTTACTTCATAAGCTCGTTGTCCAGGTAACATAGTGGTAAACCAACCATCTGAAGAAGTATAAACTCGCTTAATTGAACCCCATTGAGTAAATACATGTACTGTGCCTTCTTGGGCATATTCAATATTAGACACCATTAATCCGCCTGTAAGCAAAATTACAATTATTGTAAAAACAGCAGCAATAGCTTTAGCATTCATAAAAATCCTTTCGTCATAAGAGCCTGGCTCTTAACCCAGTTTTTCCTGGGATTGTTTGTTTGAGAGATTACAAGATTAGTCTTTCTTGCCCATTTTTGTAGAAGCAAGAAAAGCATCAAAATTCGCAGCCGTTTCCATATCAGCCTCTTTTGTTCCATCTAAAGTCCATTTATAAAGATAACCATTATAGGGCAACATTATAATGCTAGTACGACCGCGTTCTGGAGCATTACCTACTACAATAGTAGCAGGCAAGTTAGCTATTTTAATTTCTTCTGCACGCACCAGTTCAGTAAAAACCTTTTGTTTTACCAGACTATTACCTAATTTTTTAGGATCAAGGTCACTACGATCTGCTTTAGCATCTCTAAGTGAGATAGTTAAACTCATTACTGGTAGGTTTCCTGTACCAATTGGGCTAGGACTAGCCCAAAGTTTTTGATCATCTTTACGAATATATGAAAGCACTTCTGTTTCTTTTGGTTGTGATTGTGGAGCAGATATCCATCCTTTAGGTAAAATACAAGAAACCTCGCCCATCTTAGGCTTGACTACGGCTGTGGTTTCTACCTTTGGTGTTTCTAATTGTTTAGGGTTATTTGTATGTTCTTTTGGCTGCGAGCAAGCTGTAATTACTAGAAACACTGTACAGATAAAGAGTAGCTTTAAGTTTCTTAACCTTAACATATTGCCTTTTACCTACTAGAAAGATTTGTCACAAGCTATTGTCATGATAGCGAGCATCTTGTTAGACTAGCAACCCTAAAATCAGTACTGTTCATAAGATAGTCAAGATAGTCTTAGGTTATGTTAAAATTCTTAAAACTAATATTTTTGGAGTAATTTATGAGTGCATTAGTTGAGTCTAGCATTCAAAAAGGAGAAACTCTCTTAGGAGAAAACCGAATCGTCCTACACAACATTAGCTGGACAACCTATGAAAGCCTGCTTAGAGACCTCTCTAGTCAAAGCGCGCCTCATTTAACCTATGACCAAGGTATTTTAGAAATTATGTCACCATTACCGCCTCATGAAAGAATAAATCGAATTACTGCTTTGATAGTTGAAGTTTTAGCAGAAGAGTTAAATATAGATGTTGATTCTTTAGGTTCAACAACTTTTAAGCGTAAAGATCTTGAGCGTGGTTTTGAACCTGATTCTTGTTTTTACATTAAGAATGAATCAGCAATAGCAGGAAAAGATGAAATAGACTTAAATATTGATCCACCACCTGATTTAATATTTGAAGTAGATATTACTAGCCCTTCAATAGCCAAATTACCTATTTATGCTCATCTTGGTGTACCTGAGGTTTGGCGGCATAACGGAAAAAAGTTTACAATTTACAAATTAGAAAAAGGCATCTATCAAATATCCGATACTAGTATGTCATTTCCTTCAATAAAAAGTGATGAACTTGCTTATTTTATTAACCAAGGACGAATATTGAAAAAAACCTTATTCTTAAAATCTTTGCGAGACTGGATTAAACAAAAAATAAATTCTTAATCATTAATTTTTAGAAAATAAAAGGGCACGAAAAAATGAGTAGCGTACAAGAAAAAATCGACAAGGCAAAAAGGTTATTAGAAGAAAATAAAGCCCCTGAAGCAGAAAAACAACTTCGTAAGGC
>JAHFUF010000098.1 GCA_023265235.1 Blastocatellia bacterium | reverse complement strand
TAATGTTATAGGCGAAACTACAAATATAACTTTGCTAGGAAGGTTAAGCAATTTTAAAGCGCACTTTTAACGCAGGTAAAATCTTAAAAATAAACTTTCTGCCTTTAATTTTTGCTGATGAGTTTTTCCGTGTAAACTTAAATAACTAAGTTATTAAAAAAATAAGATAAGCTATAATATAAGATCAACTTTTCTTCAAGTTTTTATTAATTCTCTATTTTAATAATCAAATTTTTATCGGAGGAATATTTATGGATGTAAAAAGCAGTGTTGCTCTTGTTAGCGGAGGTGCTTCTGGCTTAGGAGAAGCTTGTGTCCGCAGACTAGTAGCAGGAGGAGCTAGAGCAGTAATTGTTGATATTAATGAAGAACGTGGCAGCGCGCTTGCCAATGAATTAGGCGAAAAAGTACGCTTTGTTAAAGCTAGTGTAGCTTCAGCAGAAGATGCACAAAAGGCCGTTGATACTTGCACAGAAGCTTTTGGTGGGGTTCATATCCTAATTAATTGTGCTGGTATTGGTGCTGCACAAAGAGTACTTGGAAAACAAGGGCCAATGGAATTATCACATTTTGCCCGTGCTATTGAAGTTAATTTAATAGGTAGTTTTAATATGATTAGATTAACTGCGGCGGTAATGTCTAAAGGTGAGCCTAACAAAGCAGGAGAACGGGGTGTTATTATCAATACTGCTTCAGTTGCGGCATTTGATGGGCAGATTGGTCAAGCTGCTTATTCTGCTTCTAAAGGTGGGATTGTAGGAATGACTTTGCCTATTGCCAGAGAATTTGCACGTTTTGGTATTCGTGTAGTAACTATTGCACCTGGCTTATTTGACACACCATTACTTGCAGGACTACCAGAACCTGCAAGGATTTCCCTAGGGCAGCAAGTGCCTTTTCCAGCTAGATTAGGCCATCCTAGCGAATATGCTGCACTAGCCCAACATATTATTGAAAATGAAATGCTAAATGGCGAAGTGATCCGACTAGATGGCGCAATTCGCATGGCACCACAATAATGTAGAGGCGACTATTCGCCCTTCTTCTCTGCCCAATTATTAAAGGAATTCGGAGATGTTTATGAAAAAATTTAATTTATATGCTGCTTTGCTAGTAATTTTAATTCTTTGTTTTCAACTAACAATGCCAGTAGTGGGATATAGTAGCAGTAAAATGCCTAGGAAATCTTCTTCTGCTACTAAAAACCCTTCTGCTCAAATGACGGCGGCTGAATTTACCCCACAATCACTAAAAGGTTTAGCCGCAGATGTAGAAGTGATTGAAGATGAACTTGGCAACCCACATGTTTTTGCTAAAACTAATGAAGACGTACTTTTTATGGAAGGTTTCTTACATGCTAGGGATAGGTTTTTTCAAATGGATACTCGCCGTCGTATGTTAGACGGTAGCTTAGCAGAAATCTTAGGCCCAGGGCCAAATAATTCTATTTTAAGAGCAGATTCAACAGGCCGAGGTAGTGGTTTATATTTAGCTGCTAGAGATTCACTTGCCAAATATAGCCCGGAAATTTTACGCTTCTTAAAAGCTTATTCCAATGGAGTTAACGCCTATTTAGCTAATAATCCATTGCCAGAAGAATATCAACAACTAAAAATCACCAAAGCTAGACCTTGGACTGAGCTTGATTGTGTTTACGTAGGTAAAGCACTAGCTGTTAGCCTAGCTTTTGATCTTATTGACTTAAGTACTACTGTAGCCTTAAAAAACTATCAAGATGCAGGTAAAGCACAAGGGTTTGATGGAACAAAACTGTTTTTTGATGATATGTTTCGCTTAACTCCCTTTGATCCTACTTATGTAATTCCTGATGCTTTAGGTCAAAAAGTAACTAGTGCACAAGACGTTGCTCTTCCACTGGAAGGACAAGAAGAAAATCAAGAAGTACAACTTCAACGTAAACAATGGGGAGAATACTTAGAAAAAAACATAAACCCTAGTATTTATAGTATGGCGCAAGATTATCTTGAGGCTGCTAAAAATTCTCCTTTGTTTGCTAATGCGGTTAAACCTCGTGAAGAGCGTAATGGCAGTAACTGGTTTCTGCTAAGTGGTAAACTAACAGAATCTGGATCTCCAATGATTACAGGCGATCAACATTTTGATCTTGAAAATTCACCTACTTGGTATCAAATCCAACTAAATGTAACACCTACTAGTAATAACGAACAGCCGCTTAATGTTACAGGTGTTAGTGTTTGTGGTGCTCCAGGTGTAGCACTTGGATTTAATGACAACTTAGCTTGGCAAGCAACTATCACAGTGTTTGACTTTACCGATGTTTACCAGGATCAAATTGAGCTACAGTTAGGCCCAAATCCTTTGGTAATCATTCATAATGGTAAAAAAGAGCAAGTGGTTTTTAGAAATGAAACCTTCAAAATCAATCAAATTACTGATGGAAAAACAGATAATATAGTAGACGTGCCTAAAGGTACAGTAGGGGATCAATTTGCTCGTGTGCCATTTCGTAATAATGGCCCCATCATCGGGGTTGACTTCCAAAACTCTGTTGCAATGGTTGTTCAACAAGTAGGTTTTGGGCCAACCCAAGAAATCCAAGCATTCTTAGAACTAGATCGTGCTAAGACTCTAAAAGATTTTGAAAAAGGGGTACAAAAACTAGGTGGTGCGTCAGTAAATATGGGAGTTGTAACTACCAAAGGCGAAATTGCCTACTATACTACCGGGGAATTGCCTATAAGAGAAGATCTAGACAAAGGTATGATAAATGGTGTACCTCCATCATTTATTCGTGATGGTCGTGGTGGTAGCGATTGGAAACCAATGACTAAAAAACAGCCGTTCCAGACCCTACCAACAGAAATTTTACCTTTTAAGGAAATGCCAAAAGTTATTAACCCTCCAACAGGCTTTGTAGTTTCAGCTAATAACGATCCTACAGGTGACACAAATGATAACAACCCGTTAAACACCAAACGTAAGAATGGTAAAAGCATCCTTTATCTTAGTTCTTTTTACGCTAGCGGTTTGCGGGCTTCACAATTAACTAGTCAGATTAGGGCTGCTATTGCTAGTAATAAAAAGATTAGTGTTGATATGGCAAGACGGTTTCAAGCAGCAGGTAGAATGCGTGATGCAGAGATCCTTTTACCTTTTATAAAACAAGCTTTTGATAATGCTCGCAATCCAAATGCACCTATTCAGCTTTCTACATTAGCAGGGGATTTAAGAGTTAAAGAAGCAATGGAACGGTTTAATAAATGGGATTTAACCACCCCTACAGGGCTGCGTAATGGTTATGATAGTTTTGTACCATTTAACCAAGTTGAGCCTACTGATGATCAAATAAACAATAGTGTTTGTAGTACAATCTATAGTATATGGCGTTCCCAAATGATACGTAGTGTTATAGATGCTCCACTTGTACCAAGAAAGTTAGCTGGAGTAGATGGTAATTTTGGTCAAACCGCAATAGCTGCTTTGTTTAACTTACTAAATAATTTCTCAGCTAAAAAAGGGGTTGGGGCTTCTGGAATTTCTTTCTTTACAGTACCTGAATTAGCTGGACAGTCGCCAGAAGCACAACGTGATTTTATCCTTTTGCGTAGCTTAAGAGATGGGTTAGATGAGCTTGCTGGGCCAAATTTTAATCTTGCTTATAGTAATTCACAAAAGCTTAGCGATTATCGTTGGGGTAAGATTCATAGACTTTTTATTCCACATTTGCTTGGAGTAGATTTCTCTTTGCCATCAAATGATGGTAATTTTGTTTCGCCTTTCCCAGGGCTTTATGGCTTACCTAGGGATGGGGGGTATGAAGTGCCAAATGCTTGTAGCTACCGAATTAGAGCCAAAAATCAAGATGATTTTATGTTTAATCATTGTCCTACACATCGTTTTACTGCTGTTACTAAGCCAACAGGTGTTGAGGTGGTAGATGCTTTGCCTGGTGGTCAAAGCGGTAATAGAAAGAGTAAATTCTATGATAATCAACTTTCTCTTTGGTTGACTGCTGATGTTAGGCCATTGCTTACTGATAAAAACAAATTAATGTCTCAAGCTGAAAGAGTATTTTTATTTACTCCAGTAAAAGACAAATAACGTGGTTTGTAAGGGCAAACTTGCATGTTTGCCCAAATAAAGAGGGCAGATCTATATGTCTGTCCAAATGAAAGAGGGCAGACATATAGGTCTGCCCCTACTCGACCAAAAAATCATGAAAATATGCGTAACTTGTGGGAGACAATATCGCAATCGCATCAGGCATTGTCCAATGGATGGTACTTCACTTGTAATAATGCAAGAGCCAGCTATTGATCCTCCTAGTGTTGAATCTATTCCATCAAACCCATTAAAAAATAATTTTCTACCTATAGAATCAGTTGTTAATGTCCCTATAGAAACAGATATGGCTGAAATTGAATTAGAGAAAACTCATGATGAATACAGTGAAACTACTGAAATCAATAGCACTTCTGCAACTATTAGTAGTGAAGACCTATCAGGACATATATTAAATAATACTTATAGGTTAGAACGTAAAATAGGTCATGGTGGAATGGGTGCTGTTTATCAGGCTACACACTTAAAAATTGGCGATTTGGTAGCAATTAAGTTTATTGCTGAGGAAATGGCAAGTAATAAAGTGTTAGTAGCACGTTTTCAACGAGAAGCCTTAGCCGCTCGTCGTATTGCTCATCCAGATGCTGTAACAGTTTATGAAATGAATGAGACTGAAGAAGGGCTACTGTTTATTGTAATGCAATATGTTGAAGGGGAACGCTTTGACAAGTATTTAGCTAGAGTAGGAAAGCTTACTCCTAATAGAGTCCTTCAACATATACGTTGTATTGTTGATGTTTTAGATGCTGCACATAGTGCAGGAATTATTCACCGTGACTTAAAACCTTCTAACTTAATGCTTTATACAAATTCTCGTGGTGAGGAACGAGTTAAGGTTTTAGATTTTGGTATTGCTAAATTTATAACTCTAGGCGAAGACCTAGAGCAAATTGCCCATTTAACTCAACAAGGAGATATTTTTGGATCTCCTTATTATATGTCTCCAGAACAAGCCTTGGGCTTAAGTGTTGATTCTAGGACTGATATTTATAGCCTAGGGGTACTTACTTATCAAATGCTTACTAGTAAGCTTCCTTTTGAAGGAAAATCAGGTAGAGAAGTAATAGACAAGCTTGTTTCTCAAGACCCTGAACCGCCATCAGCTTTGATAGAATCAGAGTTAGATTTTGATTTAGTGCTATTAAAAGCTTTAGCCAAAGAGCCTCAAGCGCGTTACGCTAAAGTAACAGATTTTCTGGCTGACCTAGAAGAACAATTTACTATGCTTAGTGATGCAGGACTTTGGCGAGAAAGAAGTTTGCCTAATGCATTATCTACAGGAAATTTTGGTAATACAAATATTTCTATTATCCCTCAATTGGAAGTTACTGAATATAGACCTCGTGCTGTTACTAATCCTCTACAAGCAACAGGTTTAACTGGTAAATTATTAGACTTAAATGTTACTGATAGGATTTCTCTTGCTATTTTACCGCTAAGATGTCTTTCTGCTGATGAGCCAACTCAAGTGCTTAGTGTTGGGTTAGCTGATACTTTGATTACAGAGCTATCTATAGTACGTAGTCTAATTGTTCGTCCAATACGTGCTGTGCTTAAGTATGAAAACATAGATATTGATTTAATTGTTGCTGGTAAACAATTAGAAGTCCAATTTATCCTAGATGGTTCAGTACAAAGTTTTGGTAAAAAAGTAAGGGTAGCTTTTAGGTTACTAGATGTAGTTGAACATAAAGATATTTGGAGCGATCGTTTTGAGTTAATTGGAGAAGATCCTTTTACTATTCAAGACACTGTAGCAAGAAGAATTGTAGAAAGCTTACGTATTAACTTAACTGATTATGAAAAAGAGCGGCTTTCCTATGTACCACAGTCCTTAAGTAGCGATGCACAGCAATATTACATTCGCGGACGACATTTTTTTGAACGTGCTGTAGAGCGGCAAGATATGGAAATGGCAATGCAGATGTTTAAGCGTACAATAGAGATAGATAATGGTTTTGCTCGTGCCTATAATGGGCTTGCTCAATGTCATTATATTTTTCAAACAGGCTATGATGATAGCCTTGATCATATGTTGCCAGCAGAATTAAATTGTCGCCAAGCACTAGAAATAGACCCTAATTTAGCTGATGCCTATGCTACTTTAGCTAGTATTTATATGGATATGGGACGACGTTCAGAGGTTTTAGATCTAATCTCTAAAGCTCAGACTATTTCACCAAACAACGTTGAAGCGGATATGTGCTTAGGGTGGTATTACCGCTCTATTGGGCAACAGGACAAGTCTTTAGCTGCTTATAAGCGTGCAATGCGTGAAGATCCTACATATTGGCGTTGTTATTGGGGAATTTGTTATGCTTATCTTTACCAAGGGATGTTTGATGATGCAGAAAAGGTAATAGATACTTATATAAAGAGGTTAGATACTCGTCATCCAGTAATTTTATTT
Organism: Blastocatellia bacterium; assembly: GCA_023265235.1. Taxonomy (GTDB): domain Bacteria; phylum Acidobacteriota; class Blastocatellia; order Chloracidobacteriales; family JADJPF01; genus JADJPF01. Next base: position 4,299 of record JAHFUF010000098.1, on the reverse strand, counting down.
CTAAAAGGTATTATTCAAATTTATAAAAATAAGTTTAATGAGGCTGAGGCTATTGGAATAAAACTAAAAAGAGTGTTGCCAGATTTACCATGTGGGGATGTGCTTTTAGCTCAAATAAGCGCGATTAGACAAAACCCTATAGAAGTAAATAACTACTTAAATTCAGTATCTAGACGTTTTGGGCCAAAAGAAGAATTTTTTTATTGGTATGCACAGGTCTATGCTCGTTGTGGGCAAGTAAGTAATGCTTTAGAGTATTTAAAAAAGTCCATTAATGAAGGTAATAAAAATTTTACTTGGTTCCAACGCGATCCAGCACTAGAAAATATTAAAAACTTAGCAGTTTTTAAGCAGCTAATAATTGATAACCAAAAGCCTTAATAAATTTAATATACATGGAATTTGCTTTGTAAATCATTGATTCTAAAAGAATCTTAAATCTTTAATGCCCTGCTAGGGGCATTTGACAATAGCCCAGTGATTTATCTCTGGGCGTTAATTTAATATACATGGAATTAGCTTTGTAAATCATTGATTCTAAAAAAATCTTAAATCTTTAATGCCCTGCTAGGGGCATTTGACAATAGCCCAGTGATTTATCTCTGGGCGTTAATTTAATTAAATTTATAATAAAACCTATGTCGCTATTATTTGATTTAGAAAAAGTTGTTAATAGATTTTTAACCTTAACCAATAACTCTGAACTCTGGGCAAAGGCTCTACAAGCAATTACCCTACATATGTTTTCTGGTTATGCAGCTAATTCTTTTCAACAGTTTGGTTTAGACAATGTTTTAACTAATGTCTTGGAACAAATTAAAGAAACAAAAATAGAGCTTTCTCTAGACTTATCACCTTTAGAGGGGATGTCGTTAGTTGATATTTGGTATGTATTAAGAGAAAGAGGCTTTATTTGTCCTACACCAAACAAAGAAGTATTTAAGGCATATTTAGAAGATTTATTACTAAAAAAAGGCGAAATAAAATATGCTTGGTTACTAGGAGAAATGGCTTATATTATAGGTCTAGATGTTAGACAAGAATACTTAAAAAGAGATTATAGATTTTTTAAAGAACACTTAAATACTATAGATTATACTTATTGGCTAACCCACAAATATTTGTTAGGGACAAAATACTTACAATGCCCTCTACCATCCTTTGGATTTAGTAATGTAGTAACAGAGCTTGTAAATACTGTAGAGTGGATTATTAAAGAAGGTAGTTTAGATTTAGCTGCTGAAGTAGCTATTTGCTTAAACTTATCTCAAAAAGCTAACACCTTAGAATATAAATCCTTGATAAAAATAATAGTAGACAATATCAGTGAAGATGGCACAGTGATAGACCCACTACTAGAAAACACCCCATATAGCATTGCACATACAACTGCTGCGGCAATGATTACTTTAGCCGCAGCTATTGACAGCCCCAAATTTACCTAGTCCTCACTATTAATGGCCCAGACTGCTTTTGCAAAAAAGGGTTCAAAAACCTTTTTTGAATAAAATAATAAAAAATAAATAAAAAATCTTTTTCTAGTGTTAGGATTTGATAGAATATTACCGTTCTGTAAAAGTTTGATAAAATACTTATAAGAAATTATTTATAATTAAAATCTAAATGACTTCTGAAGACTTTAATTTATTTAGAACACTAATATATGACACTTGCGGAATTGATTTCCAGCCAGATAAAAGCTTTTTATTAGAAGCTAGGTTACGTAAGCGAATGCAACAGTGTAATATTAGTACCTATATTAAGTACTATCAGTATTTGACTAGGGGTTTAGTAGGAGCGCAAGAATTAATTGTTTTAGTTGATAGCATTACTATTAATGAAACTAATTTTTTTCGTAATCGGCCACAATTTGAATTATTAGTAACAGTTGTATTATCAGAATTAATAGCTAAAAAGAAACAAACAGGAAATAGGCGTTTGCGTATTTGGAGTGCTGGTTGTTCTTCTGGACAAGAGCCTTACTCAATAGCGATTAGTTTACTAGAAAATATTCCGTTTATTGACCTTTGGGATGTGAAGATTTTAGCCTCTGATATTTCACTACGTATATTAGAGGTAGCTGAAGCAGGACGCTATCTAGAACCTCAATTAAGAGGGCTTAAGCAAGAGGAGAAGGACAAATACTTCTTTAAGAATAATAACGATGAATACTTTATTAATGAACGGGTAAAGAAACTAGTAGCATTTGATTATCATAACCTTAAGCATGATAATGGGTTACGTGGGTTTGACATTATTTTTTGTCGTAATGTAATGATTTATTTTGATCAAATAGGTTGTAGTAAGTTAGTAGATCGTTTTGCTAACAGCCTAATACCAGGAGGCTATATTTTTATTGGGCATGCAGAAACGCTAAAAGGTCTTAGTACAAGATTTAAGATGATTTATCACAACAAAGGAATTGCTTATCGTAAGGAGAGTTAGCTCAATTTATGGAAGAAGACAATGAGTTTTTTAGTAATGAAGAGCTAGAAACATTGATGCTATTTTTTCTTGACCAAGCCTCAATGCTTTTAGATAACGCTAACCAATGTTTATTAAAATTAGAGACTCATACTGATGATGATGACGCACTAAATCGATTAAAGCGAACACTACACACCTTAAAAGGGGATGCTAACTCTGTTGGATTTGGTGAGATTGGCACAGTATGTCATAAACTAGAAGACTTAGTAGCTTTATGGGACACAATAAGTACAGAGTTAACTATTGAAATCCTAGATCTATTATTGTTTGGTATTGATGCTTTAGCTGAGATGTTACAGCGCAAAAGAGATTGGGTACAGGCTCCACTAGAAATAAATTCTGTTATTGACCGAATAGAAAGATTTATTAGCAGGCATAGCCCACATAAAGAAATAGAAATAAAACCAGTAGAAGTGGCTTTTGAGTTAAATGAATATCAAAGGTTAAAAATTCAAAAAGCTTTAGAGTTTGGTTTAGTAAAATTATGGAAGTTAGAGGCTTATTTTGACGCTGATTGTTCAATGCACGGAGCAGGGGTACTAATATTATTACGTGAATTAAACAGTGTTAGTCAAGTAGTTGTCTCTTTTCCTGATTCTGAGGATGACCAGATAGAAGACATTGATAAGGTGATAATATTACTACTATCTGATGAGCCAGAATCTATTGAAAAAGTAGCTTTAATTGCAGGAGTAATTAATAGTATAAGTATTGTTAGTGCAATACTTGGTGACAATAATGGGTTTTCTGGTGCCCAAATAAAACAAGATATCAAGGAAATTTCACCAATAGAAAACATTGAAAGTAATCATTTTTTAAGTGAAAAACCTAATGAAATTGAAACAAAAGATAAAGAAAAAGATAAAGAAAAAGATAAAGAAATAGTAAGACAAACAATAAATTCAACTAGCCCTACTCAAGAGGTAAAAGAAGAGACAAACCTTTCTCAACCAGCTAAGACTAATGCTGCTATAGAATTATTAAGAGTTAGTGCTGATAAAATTGATTTACTAATGGATTTAGTAGGGGAACTAATTATTAGCCGCTCAATGCTTAATCAAGTATGTGGTCAGCTAAAAAGTGAATTTCCTAAAAATCGACGTATCAGACATTTAATAGACATAGATTCATACTTAGGGCGGTTACTTGGTCAAATGCAAAAAGCTGTTTTGGAAGTAAGAATGGTTTCATTGGATCAAACTTTTAACCGATTTTTTAGAGTAGTCAGGGATTTAGCGCGAGATCGTGGTAAACAAATTGAATTAACCATTGTTGGAGAAGAAACAGAATTAGACAAAAGGGTTGTAGATATAATTTATGAACCGCTTTTACATTTAGTAAGAAATGCAGTTGATCATGGTATTGAACCTATAGAAGAACGAATTAAAGCTGGTAAAGCTCCTCAAGGAAAGTTAAGGTTAAAAGCCTATCACCAAACGGATCAAGTTGTAATTGAAATTATAGATGATGGACGAGGAATTGATGTAGGAAAGCTTAAGCAAAAAGCTTTGGACAAGCTTTTACGTAAAGAAGCAGAATTGCGACTCTTAAAAGACCAAGATGCTTATGACTTAATGTTTCTAAGTGGAATTTCTACGGCAGATAAAGTAACAGAAGTCTCTGGGCGTGGTGTTGGTATGGGAGTAGTAAAAACCGTAATAGCAAACCTAAAAGGTAGTATTGAAGTTAATAGTCAAATTGGACAAGGAACAAGTTTTATACTGCGACTACCACTAACGCTAGCTATTATTAAAGCAATGCTTTTTAGTATTGATGAAAAAGTTTTTGCTTTGCCTCTTGCTAGTGTAATAG